>JANPHH010000180.1:0-28118 GCA_031424375.1 Chthoniobacter sp.
GGGAACTATGTTGCCCTCACCACATCCTCCAAGCTCTTCCCAAAAATCCGCCTCACGCTGGCGCACCCATCACGACCCTTGACAATCCTTCATAGGCGCTGCAGCGCATGGTTCGGCGATTGCGGTCGGAAGCAGAAAGGGCTCATAGGCTAGTGGAGGTGAACCTCCCAATCCTCGAATGGCGGTTCTACGACGTATGATGGCTCGCAATACTGTCTGATATACTGCGCCGCGCGGTGCTGGGCCTGTCTGTCGTTGATGACTGTGCCTGCCTCGTCGAGGTCGAGGACGTTGCAGTAGATGGCATAAGCCTGCTCCAGCGCGCTCGGTTCGGAAAAGATGCAGGAATAATCGACGCCCTCCAAAACCGGCATCCCGACCGTGCGATTCGCGACCCAGAACGAGAAGGTGCGAATGTGATGTCGAAAGGATGTGCTCAGCTTAGGCATAGGATAGACGAGCAGTCGCCGAACTCTGAATTCGGCGAAATGCCGGGGGCGAGATGGGCGGGTCTTGGGTGTCGCATAAAATCCTGAGTTGCTCTGCGCCAGCTTTTGAGTTTGTGGAGTAAAGCGCGCCTCCGGCCAAGCCGAAAGTGAGATCCGGCCGCCCCCTACAATTGAGCGTAAACATCGAGTCGGGAGACGTTCCCGCTCGTGACCAAACTCCGTTTGGTCACGCCCCAATCCGCGAAACTCCGTTTCGTCACCCGCACGTTAAGAACCACACCGCCGTAGCTCTCGTCGACGAAACGGAGTTTCGTGAGTTCCTGCGTGATCAAACGGAGTTTGGTCACGAGCGCGAAGAGGTTCTGATGGGCGGCGGGGCGGTTTTCCGGGGTCGTTCTGCGGTTTTCCTGTACGGGGGAGGCGGCTTCCTTGATCGGGGATGCGGCTTCTTGATACCGGGATGCGGTTTCCCCGATCGGGGAAGCGGCTTCCCCGGACGACGATGCGGCATCCCCGTACGGGGACGGGGTTTCACCATCACGGGATGCGCCATCTCCGTACGGTGATGGCCCTTCGCCGTATCGGGATGCGGCTTCCCCGACCGGGGATGGCATTTCCCCGTACGGGGATACGGCATCCCCGTACGAGGATGCGTCTTCACGCTACGGGGATATGGCTTCTCCTACCCGCGAAGCCGTTCCACAAATCGAGGATGCGGCTTTACGTGTCGGGGAAATGGGCTGGCTGGGTAGGAAAAGTTTGCCCCGGGATGGGGAAAACTTTTCCTGTTTCCCTAAAAGAACGGCGGGGATAGCCAGGATATTTCACTGGAGCAGCGCTTCAGTCGCGGGTTGGCATGGTTTTTTCTAAGCGGATTTCCCACGAGCCGGCATGAAGCCGCCTTTAGCTAAACAAAAAACACAAGATAGAAAGAAGACCCAAGTAATGATTGTAAAACCTACGATTGGCTTCGTGCGCAATGACACGGATGCCCTGTTCCTCATCCATGCTCAGACCATCCTCGCCGCGATGACGGGCAATCCCAACTACCCTACCCCGACGCCCACGCTGGCGGCGGTGACCACGGGGGTGAATGAATACGCCGCAGCCCTCTCCGCCGCAGCCGCGGGCGGCCGGGAACTCACGGCGATCAAGAACGCCAAACGCGCCATCCTGGCGGCGCTGCTGCGAGAGCTGGCCAGCTATGTGGCGGTGGCCTGCAAAGGCAGCATGCCGACGCTGCTGAGCAGCGGCTTTCCCACCCAGAAGCCCATGCCCACGCCCACCGGCGTGCTCCCGGCGCCCACCACCCCGGTGCTGAGCCTCGGCGCCCGCACGGGTGAGCTGAATGCCGATACAACGCCCCAGGTGAATTCGTATATCTATAACTGGCGCATCGCCCTCGCCTCCAAGCCGGATGACTATATTCAGCGCACCCAGACGACGGCGGCGAGCAAGGTCTTCGGCGGGCTGACACCCGGCCAGATCTATACGGTGGAGGTGAATGTGATGGGCTCCGCCGGTCCCAGCGACTGGAGCGATGCAGCGACGCTGATGGTGGTGTGAAGTTTTCGGTCGCGGGGGTTTTTTGATACTTTATCCCCACCGATCAGGGCGCGCCGGAGCTGTCAACCGGCGCGCCCAATTTTTTGTCCTGGGCCGGTCCCCAAAGCTCAGAGGACGCATGCCTCGGGACCGAGCGCGGGCCGTCTCGCCGGAGGCGCCTTGGAGGGCGTCTAAAAAGTCAGGATGCGGAGCAAGGTGCAGGGCGTTTCTGTGCAACGCCGGGGTGGTTCTCCGGGTGCGCGATCCCCGACCGGCGTCTGACCCAGACACCGATCCCCGACCGGCGTCTGACACAGACGCCCTACAGTCTCGCCAGCAGACTTTTTAGACGCCCCCTTACACGACGGGACGCCGGGTCCCCCGCGCCCAATCGCGTAAACGTTCCATTGAAGAGCAACTGCCCGCCGCTGAGAGTGATCGGACCATCAGAAAAAGATTTACTACCCCCGAGCTGATTGTTCGCGGTGAAGGTCACCTGCGCGTTGCCATTGATGAAGAGGCCGCCGGTGAAGGTGTTCGCGACGGTGTTCGTGAGGCGGAGCTGGTGGTTGGGGTCGGCATTCAGCGCGCTCACGGTGAGGCCGCTGCTGCCGCCGCCCGTGATCGCGGAGGAACCTTGGATGTTCACCCCGAAGCCGAGGTGAAAGTAGCCGCCACTCGCGGGGAGGCTGAGCCCCGCGCCGTCGAAGGTGACCGTGTTCAGGTTGGCGATCGCCCCGCTCGCGAGCGTGAGCACCCCGCTGCCGGTGAAGACCGGCTGACCACCCTGCGCGGTCAGCGCGTTGATCGTCTTCGCGCCATTCACCGCCAGATTGCCGCTGAGGAAGGCGTCCACATTGTGGGTCGAAGGGGCGGCGTCGAACTGCGACTGGCTCATCACCTGATTGACCTCACTCCCGGTGAGCGGGCGGAAGCCGTTGCTGTCGTAGGTGACCAGCGTGGTGAAGTCGCCGGGGAAGCTCGGCAGGGTCGCTGCCGCCGCCCACGGGACGATGCCGCGGGCGGGCGTGCCGGCGGTGCCGCCGGAGTCGGTCATCCCGCTGAAGGTGTAGTTCACCCCCACGCCGGGAGTGCTGCCGATCGAGCCTTGACCGGAGGGGGCCACATTCAGCGCGAGCGTGGCGTTGTTCGTGCGGGTGAGCGCGCCAAAGTTCAGCGTCGTCCCCGCCGCCGGCCCGGCCGTGGCGCCGCCGGTGAGCGTGAGCACCCCGGTGGCCGTCACCGCTCCGAAGCTGTCGCTGATCGCCGTCGTGCCCGCCGGATCATATTGAAAGCGCCCGTGGTGGAAGGTGAGCGCCGCCGCGATCCGATTCGTCACCGCCGTCGCGCCCTGGGTGATTTGCAGCGCAGAGCCGTTGTTCACGGTCACGCTGCTGGCGCTGGCGAGTTTGCCCGCATTTTGCAGCTGCAGGATCAGCCCGCTCGCGGCGCTGAAGGTGCGCGGCGAAAGCGTGTCGCCGACCATTCGCCCCGGCGCGCCGACGACGACGGAGCCGGTGAAAGCCTGCGCCTCTTCGATGGAAAGCGTGGCCGCGGTGCCGCTGCCGGTGGTGGAAACGAGCACTGTCCCCGCGCCGGCCAGCGCCGTGGTGTGGCCGAGCGTGCCGGTGATGCCACCTTTTAGATCCAGCCCGCTCGGGCTGCCCGCGGTTCCATTCACCGTCAGCGTCCGCCCGGTGCCGAGCGTGATCGTGCCACCGAGCCGCAGCGTGCCGCCGGCATTCAGCGTCACGCCGTTCGCGGCGTTGCCGAGGTTGGTGTTGACGTTGATGGACACCACGCCGCCATTGATCGTCACCGGGCTGGTGAAAGTGTTTGCGGGAGCCCCGAGCGTCAGCGTGCCCGCGCCCGTCTTCACGAGCCCGGTGATGGAGCTGGTCCGCAGCGGGCCATTGATCAGCGTATTGCCCCGGCCATCAATGGTGAGCTGGCGTCCGCCGATGGAATTGACCGTGCCACCCGGGAGCGACAGCGTCGTCACGCCAAAGGCCCCGTCATTCACCCAGCTCTGATCGGCGAGGACCGCGAGCGCGCTGGTGAAGGTCCGCTGCTCAAAGCCGCCGGAGACCTCGATCCCGATCGCGCCGACACCGCCCGCATTCAGCCGCAGCGTGGTGGCACTCCCGACCGACACGGCCCCACTCCCGCTGGTGAAGGTGATGCTGTTCAGGTCGCTGCTCGGCACCGTGGTGGTGAGATTGCCCGCGCCGAGGGTGCTGAAGAAAACGTCCGTCAGCACGCCCGGCGTCGCGCCGAGCTCGGTGCGGCCGGTCGCATCGGTCGCCCAGTTCGTGTTGCCCGCGTTGTTCGTCGTCCACGAGCCATCCACATCGCCGCGCCAGAAGGCCCGGTCCACGCCGGAGGCCGCGCCGACCGTCAGCGAAACATTGGTGCTCCCCTGGCTCAGGTTGAGCGGGTAGGCGAGGCCACCCACGCCCACCCGCGTATTGGCGAGGAGGAAGCCGGCCAGCCCGGAACCTGCCCCACCCGAGATCAGCGTGAACGGTCCAGCCCCCGGGGTGGCTGAGCCGACCCCATTGATCGTGATGACGCCAAAGGCGCTGCCGATCTGCGCCTGGCCCGTGACAGTGATCCGATCCACGCCCAGCGCCGCGCTGCCGAGGTCGAAGGTGAGATTCGCCGCGGTGCTGCCGCCGAACGTCGCATTGCCACCGACCGTGAGCGTGCTGACCACGCCATCCGCCATACTCAGGGTCGCGCCGCCAGCCAGCGTCAGCGCGCCGCCGATGTTATTGGTCGCTGCCGTCACACTCGGGCGGACCTCCAGCGTCGCGCCGCTGGCCACGCTCACCGAGCCGACGCCGTTCAGATTGCCACCCGAGCGCAGCGCCAGCGTCCCAGCGTTCACCTCCGTGAGGCCGTTGAAGGTGTTCGCCCCGGTCAGGGTGAAGGTGCCCGTGCCTCCCTTGACGAAGCCGCCCGCGCCCGACATCACCCCCGCAAAGGTGGTCGGCCCGTTATTGCCACCGGTGGTGAGCGCCCCCGCAGTCAGCGTCACCGTGCTGGTGGACCCTCCCGTCAGCGACCCGATCGCCACGAAGTCGCCGATCGTCAGACGGCCCGTGCCGCTCAGCGTCACCGCCGTACTGACGGGGAGAGAGCCGGCCACACTCAGCGTGGCGCCGGTGGCGATCGCGATCGTCGGCGCATTCGAGATCGACCCCGCGTTCGTCACGGTGGTCGTGCCACTCGTGAGCGTCACCGGGCCGGCCCCATCGAGCATCCCCGCGATCGTCCCGCCCTGCAGCGTCTGCGCACCACTCGCGGTGACCGTGCTGCCCGCGGCCACCGTCGCGCCGCCGGATTGGGTGAAGGTGGCGGCGTTGATGTCCACGGCCCCGCCGACGCTGCCGCCAGATTGCGTGAAAGCGCCGGTGAGCGTGTGGACACCGGAGCCGTCGATCATGCCACCAGTCTGCGTCAGCGCCGTGTAGCTGTCCGTGCCCGAGCTGACGAAGGTCCCCGTGCCCGAGACCGTCACGGTCGCTCCTGCCGCACAGTGGACGGTCAGAACGCGGACGGGCGTCGGGGAGTGAGAGGGTCTGTTATTCAAACCAATCCTTCTGAATTTTTACCTCCGGCGGCATAATCGCGCTCTGGCCGGACCTCCACTTCTCATATTCCGACTCTTCCATGTAGCCCCAATCCTTCCATCTTCCTGGGCCGGCCCCACTGTGGGCTTTATCCAGACCCGCGCGCAGTTTCATGCGCAGCGACATACTCAAAACGCCACCCTCACCTTGAGCCCATGCTGCAAACAACTCCTTGCCTTGGTTGTCTTTGCCAGCATGAGCAAGATAAGTCCACTTTTGGAGAGCATTCATGTCCTCCAAGGGCGGGGCGCACGGCCACTTCCTTTCATCAATCGCCCGCAAAGTGCTAAATAGAGGTTTTGTATAGCCTTTCCCATACTGATCTTGACTATAATAAATTTCTCGCACAAGCTGCCTTCGCAGCCCTTGGATCTCCTCATCTCGGAATTCAACCTTGACGATCGCCGTGGGGAGGAAAGCGGACGCAATCTGGTCCAGTGCGTCGCGAATCTTGATCTTCCGCAATGCATTGGTATCAGGGTGCCTGGGACTGTGGTCGGGGTAGTAGGCATTGAGAGCTTCGTGGATAACTCGGGGGCTGATTCCGGGTTTCCTGGCTTGCATATCCGCCGCCAATTTTTCACAGAACGTAAAACCATCGTTGTCTCCGTCTCGCCAGTCATCGCCGTTACTATCGAGTGAAAGAGGAAGATATTCGCTTTTGAATCCGCTGGGGTCGTGAAGCACCCACGGATCACCGTCTCCTGTGCCTGCGACTGTTTTTCCATCGTCTGAGATCGCATACGCAATTTGCAGTCCGCTGCCCGACATTACAATAGCTTCCCAAGTATTGTTGAAGCGCGGGCCAATATCAGTCTCGAAACCCAGTGTCTCTCTGGCGTAACGCTCCAAATCAACAATGTCATCCTCTCCTCGCGCCAAGCGAGGCTTGCCCATGCTGTCAGCCCCCAAAAGTGATCTTCATGTAGCGCGAACAGCCGCGGAGTTCGCAGATGAACTTCGGTTTACCCTCCTTCATGTAGGCAGCAAACGTCTTGGTGACTCGAAATCCGCCGGTGCCCTCCGGCACCAGTTCATCGGGAAGCTCGGATTCGGGGATGTCGCTCACCCCTGCTCCCGATTTCCAACGAAAGTAGTGAGGTTTGTCGTCAGTGCTGGAATAGGAGCCCACAACTTGAGTGCCATCCGCGGTGACGTAGACCGGCGTCGGGGAGTGGGCGATAAATGACCTGTCCCTTTGTATTTTGTATTCTTTGTATTGTGTCGACGTGTCCCTTTGTATTGTGCGGCCCGTGTTCGCCACCGGCACCGCGCCGGAGAAGGAGTTCGCGCTATTCGAGAGCCGCAGCGTCCCCGCCCCGAAGACCTCCAGCCCCACCGTGCTCACCACCGGCGCATCGATCGTCGCCGTGCCCGTGGCCACGCTGATCGTCCGCCCCGCCAGCGTGCTCGAGCCACCGCGCACAAAGGTCAGCGCATTCGTCCCGCTCAGCGTGTAGCCGCCCGCCGTGAAGTTCAGGCTGGAGGTATTCCAGAGGAGATTGTTCGCGCCATTCGTCCACGTGACATCCGCCGCGCGGCCGGGAGCCGCGGCGAGCAGGATGCCGATGGAAACGCTGAGGACGGAGCGGCGGAGCGGAATGGACGAGGGCATGGCAGGAGCGGTCGGTGGTTGGTTTCGGCTGTGGAGCGCCGGACCGCCGCGTACCGGCAGTTGTCCGGATAAAATCTAATCGCGCTAAAAAGCGGCATTCATTTCAGAGCGCCCGCCCGCCGCGCGCGAAAACGATCGGGGGAGAGCCCGTCATCGCGTCTGGTAAAGCGGGGGGATGTTCTCCGGAACCGATCGAGGAACAAGATTTATGAGCGAGCGCCCGGCTGCCTCATTTTCACCGGAAGTCGAATTCCAAGCGGGGTGAAGACGCGGGACAGTGCGCGAGGAAGAAGGGGACGGCGGCTTTGTCGCCACGGCCCTCGGCCACGCCATCGCCACCCTCGGCAGGAGAAAAACCCTCGCCCGTGGAAACTCCCGGCAGAGGCCGGAATGATGTCTTCTTGGAAAACGGCAAGGGCTCTGCCTGTACCCCCCCAACGGATGCAAGATAATTGTGGAGATTATGTCAGCAGGCATTTTTGCAGGATGGCGGGGCGCGGTGATCGAACGCTTCGCATTCCTCTCGAAGACTCCTGCGGACTTGCGCCAAGCTGCTTTGTGACGCAGCCTGCCCGGATGAAAGTCACGCTCGACTTACCGGACGAATACAGCGCCTACCTGCCGACCAAGGCAACCGACGTCGCCGAAGTCCTGGCCGCCGGGTTGCGCTGCTGGCGCGGGAGAAAGACGCGCGAGATTCATGAACTGGAGGAAGTGGTCGAGACTCTCGCGGGGCTGCCGTCAGCGGAGGAAGTCCTCGCCCTCCATCCCTCAGCGCAATTGTCCGAGCGCACGACCGCTTTGCTGGAAAAGAACCGTGGCGAGGGGCTGACGGAAGATGAGACTGGCGAGTGGGAGGCCATCATGCGCGTCGAACATCTCGTGCGCATCGCCAAGGCGAAAGCGATGGTGAGATTGAAAGCGGATGGCAAGGCGGCATGACGCCGGTGCCGGCGGAGTTGCGCCGCACCGTGCGGGAACGGGCCGGGAGCCGGTGTGAGTATTGCCTTGCGCCCGAGAGGCTGTCGTTTCAGGCGCACCAGATGGAACACATCGTGGCCATGAAACACGGCGGCGCGACGAGTGCGGAAAACCTCGCGCTCTCCTGCATCGGCTGCAATCAACACAAGGGTGCCGACCTTTCCTCCCTCGATCCTCTGACCGGCGCACTCACCGCGCTCTTTCATCCCCGAGGCGACCGCTGGCGCGAGCACTTTGAACTACAGGGTCTTTTCATCCTGCCAAAGACGGCGACGGGCCGGGTCACGGTACGTCTGCTGCAAATCAACGCGCCGGAGCGAATCACCGAGCGCGCGTGGTTTTCTGCCGCCGGGGAATTGGTGGAACCAGGGGGAATGGGATAACGGAGGCGGTGCTGCCTCACCGGAGCTCGCGCACTACCCCGGAAGAATCAGTTACCCCGCGCCAGCCCCGGCAATTCGCCAGAGAGATGATCTCCAGAAGACGTTCAGGTCTGTGAGGCTTCGGTCCGGGCGGGGCAGGCGGCCGTAGCCGCGGAAGATCATTTTCGGCAGATGCTCGCGTTGCGGTCGGGACGAATCTCAACCGCCCCCAAGATGGCAAAGTGAGCACTCGCGGACGCTGGACGGCGCTGCTATAGGACGTGCGATGCCGCTTCTCGAAGTCAAAAATCTCCGCACCTGGTTCCCCGTCACTGGCGGAGTGTTCCGCCGCCATGTGGATGATGTGAAGGCGGTGGATGATGTGAGCTTTACCGTCGAGGCGGGGACGACCGTGGGCCTGGTGGGCGAGAGCGGGAGCGGGAAGTCGACGATCGGCAAGACGATCCTGAAGCTGGTGGCGCCGACGAGCGGGCAGGTGCTTTTCGAAGGGCGCGATGTGCTGCCGCTGAGCGAAGACGAGTTCCGGCCCCTGCGCCGGCAGATGCAGATGATCTTTCAGGATCCCTTTGGCTCGCTGAACCCGCGCCACACGATCCTGCAAATCGTGGGCGAAGCGCTGGAGATTCACTTTCCGAAAATGAGCCGCAGCGAGCGCCGTGACCGTGTCTCGGAGCTGATGCGGCAGGTGGGATTGAAGCCGGAGATGATGGAGCGGTATCCGCACGAGTTCAGCGGCGGGCAGCGACAGCGCATCGGGATCGCGCGGGCGCTGGCGGTGAAGCCGAAGTTTATCGTCTGCGACGAACCGGTGAGCGCGCTCGATGTGAGCGTGCAGGCGCAGATCGTCAATCTGCTGCAAGACCTGCAGGATGAACTGGGGCTCACCTACCTCTTCATCGCGCACGACCTCGCGGTGGTGGAGCATATCAGCGATCACGTGCTGGTGATGTATCGCGGCAAGATCGTGGAATCCGCGGCCGCCGACGAGATCTACGCGAACCCGCAACACGACTACACCCGCAAGCTCCTCGCTGCGGTGCCCACATTTGGTTGAGAGTCGAGAATTGAGGGTTGAGAGGCGCGAATGTCCTTTCAACGCCGCTTTCCGAAATCGCGCCACTCAACTCTCAGCCCTCAACTCTCAACTTTCCCCAATGACTCCGCTCATTCGAAAACTCCTCAGCATGAACTGGCTGCTCGTCGCGCTGACGCTCGCGCTGGCCGGTGCCGGCATCGTCGCCGTCTACAGCGCCACCTATTTCCGCACCGAGGAATACTGGCACAAGCAGGGGATCTGGGTCGCGGGAGGCCTCGTCGTCTTCATCGTCACGAGCCTCATCGACTACCGCTTCGTGAAGTGGATCGCGCTGCCGATGTATCTCGCAAGCATCGTCTTCGTCATCCTCACTTACACCAGTCTCGGGGAAGAACACGGGGGCGCTAAGTGCTGGCTGCGACTGCCAGGGATCGGCACGTTTCAGCCGTCACAGATGACGCTCATCGCGGGCATTCTCACGCTCGGGCTCTTCCTCAGTCAGTTTAAGAAGCTGCATCCCATGCTGCGGCTCATCTTCGTCGGCGCGATCGTCGGCGGGCCGATGCTGCTCATTCTCAAGCAACCCGACATCGGCATGACGCTCGTGTGGGCTCCAGTGATCCTGAGCATGATCTTTGTCGGCGGGCTGCCGAAGCGTTACCTCATCTCAATCCTCCTCATGGGCATTGCGGCGATTCCCGTGCTGATCAATTTCGTGCTCAAGCCCTACCAGCGCGCGCGCATTATCGCCTTCATCGATCCTGACATCGATCCGCTCGGCGCGGGTTGGGCGATCAATCAATCGCTCATCGCCATCGGCTCCGGCGGATGGGCGGGCAAAGGCTTCCTCGCCACCGGCACGCAAGTCGAGCAGGGCTTCATTCCCGGCACCACGGTGCATACGGATTACATCTTCACCGCGATCAGCGAGCAGTTTGGCTTCCTCGGCGGCGTGGTGCTCATCTCGCTCTTTGCCGTGCTCCTCTTCAGCATGCTGGTCACAGCGCATCAGGCGGCGGACGAACTCGGGCTGCTCATCACCGTGGGCTTCACCGCGCAGATTTTTTTCCACGTCTATCAAAACATGGGCATGACCATCGCACTCATGCCGATCACGGGTCTGCCGCTGCCGCTGATTAGCTACGGCGGCACCTTCGTGGTCATGATCATGTTCGGCCTCGGGCTGGTGAATAGCGTCTGGGTGCATCGCAAGGAACTGCCGTAAAGGCTGGCCCGAACCTCGATAGAACCTGTCATCCTGAACGGAGTGTAAGGAAATCAGGACGCCCGGTCGGCTGATCGGAGCGTGACGCGCTGATGTTTGGCCGCGAGGTGCGCAGTGCTTTTCCAAGGCCGGGTCAGCGTAGGCACCTTCTTTCATCTCCCATGCGCCGGGAAAGGGTTCAGGGAAAAAATAAAGAAGCGCTTCAGCCCGAGGGCCGAAGCGCTTCTTCTAGGAGGAAAGCTACGGAGAGCTTAGTTGGTCTGCGCGACCGGGTCAACATTGACGCGGCGGCCTTCGCGATCGAAGCGGACGGTGCCGTCGATGAGCGACCAAATCGTGTAATCGTTGCCGAGGCCGACGTTCTTGCCGGGCAGGAACTTCGTGCCGCGCTGGCGGATGATGATGTTGCCGGCGATCACGGACTGACTGCCGAATTTCTTCACGCCAAGCCGTTTGCTGACGCTGTCGCGCCCGTTTTTGACTGAGCCTTGACCTTTCTTATGTGCCATGAGGAAGAGTGGAGTTGAGGGTTGAAAAAATGCGGATCAGGCGCCGACGCTGGTGATCTTGATGCGGGTGAGTTTCTGGCGATGCCCGACCGTCCGGTGGTAGCCCTTGCGGCGGCGATACTTGAAGGCAATGACCTTGTCGGCCTTGATCTGGCCGATCACTTCGGCGACGACGGTCGCCCCCTGGAGGTCGGCACCGGTCTTGAACTTGTCGCCCGCGCCCACGAAGAGCACTTCGGAAAATTTCGCCTCGCCGCCGTCGGCCACGTCGAGTTTTTCGACTTCGATGATGTCACCAGTTGCGACGCGGTACTGTTTGCCGCCGGTTTTGAAAATTGCGTAAGCCATATGGGTCTTTCGGTTTTGGAAAAGGGCGGGGAGGCTACCACAGCTCCCAGAGGGCAGCAAGCGTTATTTCGCACAGACGCACGAGCCCGGCACAATGATTCCGCATGACCCGGCCCGCAGTAATAATTACCCTCCCATTCATGATCGAACCCCTCGAACTCCGCATCGCTCCCGCCGCCGTCGTCACCGTCGTCGGCCGCACCGCCACCTGGACCGATTTTGACGGCGACAAAGTCACCCTGAAATGGACGACCGGCAACGCTCCTGCGTTTGTCTCAGACCCCGTCGGGGTGCCCGACGGGGTGGTGGTAAAGCGGATCAATTTCGACGCGTCGCACAACGGCGCCGGGGTCTCGCTTACGGTCAAGGCCGCGGGCGGCGGCGACGGGCGGATCGACCTCGGGCAGATCGATGCCGCGGGCTTCGCGCTCTCGAGTTGGAGTTCGCCGCGCGCCACGATCGCCGAGATCGACGCGGGCGACGGGAGGTCGAGCTTCAAGACCTTCGTCTCCGGCGGCATTGGCGTGCATGCGGTCGGCCTTTTCACCGGCTCCGGCGGGGACGGCACGAGCACGATCGCCGGTTCCGTCGGCACCTTCACCGTGAACGGAGACATCGGCGCGACCCGGCTTCAGATCAACGCGCCCGCGGGCGCGAAGCTCAGCAAGGTGGACGTGAAAGGCAGCCTCCTCGGGACCGCCGCGGGGATCGTCGGGCCGAGCGGCGTGCTGGAGGTCAACGCAGACGAGGTCGGCGCGATCAACATCGGCGGGGCGATCATCGGTGGAAAAACGGGGGGCAGCGGCGTGCTGCAAAATTTCACGAAAGTCGGGGCGATCACGATCAAAGGCGGGATCATTGGCGGAGATTCCGTGGGCAGCGGCCTGGTCACGCTCGCCGACGTCAAGAAACTGAGCGTCGGAGGAAATCTTCAGGGCGGCACCGTGGGCGTCGCGGGAAGGATCAGCGGCAACAGCGTGGAGAGTCTCACGCTCGGAGGAAGCATTATCGGCGGTCCGGTGGGTGACACGGCCACGATCGCTTTCGCCAGCGCCAAAACCATCCTGATCAAAGGCAGCGTGATCGGGACACCGAAAATCGACGGCACCACCAACGCGCTGAGTGCCGTAGTTTTCATCAGCGGCGAAGCGGGCAGCGTCACGGTCGGCGGCGACCTCATCGGCGGCAGCAACGACGCCGGGGTGAATATCAGCTACAATGGCGCGCTGATCTTCGGCGGCAATGTGAAGGCGATCACGATCAAGGGCAGCATCCTCGGCACGGACGGTCTGCCCGCCGCAATCCTCGCCCGCGGCACCACACCCGGTGCCGATGGGAACTTCAACGCCATCGGCAAACTGACGATCGGCGGGAACGTCACCCTCGCCTATATCGCGGCGGGGCATGGCCTGGACTCGGGTGCCGTGGGTCTGCGCGTCGGCACCGCGGAAAACTCCGATGCCGGCATCGGCTCCGTTTCGGTCGGCGGCTCCTGGCTCCACAGCAGTCTCACCGCCGGCATCAGCGACACGGGGAGCACCGGAGTGGACGGCAGCGACACGCTCGCCGCAGCGCTCGGCGACGTCGCCCGGCAGGCCCGAATCGGCCCCATCGTGATCAAAGGTGACGTGCTCGACAACGGCGCCTTTGCGGGCACCAGCGGGTTCGCCGCCGAGAAGATTGCGAAGCTGACGGTGGGCGGGCAGACCGTCTTCACCACCGGCACTGCCGACAGGAAATTGAGCTGGGACCAAATCGTCTTCGTCCGCGAGGTGCCCGCGACCTGACCGACGATCCCGCGGGCAGGTCTCCGCGCGGCCGGCGGCATCCAGGCTGCTGAAAGACCAGCGATGAAAGCAAAATCTTCACAGCGCAAACGCCGGCGCCTTCGCTGGCTACCGAATGGCCGCGGAGAGCGCCTCGGCCTGGTCCTGCCTGCCTCCCGGTAGACCGCAGTTCCCGCGTCCGCGGGCTGTCGCGTTTTGGTCGCGGGTCTGCGTTCGCTTGAGCGTCCCTTCCTCGACGGCAAATGTCGGCACCACTTTGGTCCACGCCTTTGCCGCAATGCAGCAGCCGGTCCGCACGGTCGCCGAGAGCACGAGCACCCGGGGAAGTGTTCCTGATGTGAAGACTGCCTCGCGAGCGCCGCTATGCCTTGCCGAGATGCTCCTCGATGCACGCGGTGATCGCGTCGAGGCTCACCGGTTTCGCCAGGAACGGGAAACCGCCGATCTCGTGCGAAGTCTCCCGCGCGGCTACGATGGCCGTGAGAAAGATGATCGGCACGTGAGCGAGCGCGGGGTCGCTCCGCATCTGTTGTGCGACTTCGCCGCCATCGACCTTCGGCATGACGATGTCGAGGAAGATAAGGTCGGGCTTGAATTCGCGCGCGGCCAGCCAGGCTTGGGTGCCGTCGTTGATTTCCTTCACCACATACTTGGAGGTGCGCTCAAGGGTCAGCTTCAGCAGGCGAGTGAAGCCCGATTCATCGTCGACGATGAAGATGCGTCTCTTTCCGGCGTCGTTCGTGGGAGCCATAAGTCGAGAAGATACCGGCTTTCGGTCAGACTTGAAACATAATCGTCGCCCGGGCGCCGCCTTCCGGGAGGTTGCGCAGATCGATCGTCGCGCCGTGCAGGTCCACGATGGTCTTCACCACCGAGAGACCGAGACCGGTGCCGATCCCGGTGGGTTTGGTGGTGAAGAAGGGCTCGAAAATCTTGCTCAGCTTTTCCTCGGGAATGCCGTGCCCCGTATCGTCGATCTCAGCGACGACGATGGACCCGCCGACGCGGAAGGATTCCGTGTGATGGCTGCTGATGTTTGCACCGATGCTGGTGAGCTGCTTGCAGTAGGTGCGCACCGTGAGGGCTCCTCCGCTGCTCATCGCATGCAAGGCGTTGGTGAGCAGGTTCACGAAGACCTGACTCATCTTCACTGCATCGAGCGGCAGAAGGGGGAGCCGCTTGTCGAGTTCGCGGATGACCTCCGTCCCGGGACCTACTTCCCCGCGCACGAGTTGCAGGGCGCGCTCGATGATCGCATTCAGGCTCTCCTTCTTCATCTCGAGCTGCTTCGGTGCGGAGAAGTCGAGCAACCCCCGGATCACGCCATCGGCTCGCTGCACGGCGTCGGCCATTTCGCTGAGCGTGATCGCGATGTTCTTGTCGGAACCCACGGCCTGGCCGAGGTACTCGAGCCCCATGCGGATGATCGCGAGGGGGTTTTTCACTTCGTGCGCGACGCCCGCGGCCAGACGTCCGATGGACTTCATCTTTTCCGCGTCGATGAGCTGGAACTGCACGTCGCGCAGCTCCGTATGCGCTTCCTGCAGGCGGCCCATCGCCTCCAGCACTTCCTCGCGGCTGTGCGCCGCCTCGGCATAGGCTCGCTGCAGTTTCTCCGCGGACTCCTTCTGCACCGTGATGTCGCGCGCGATGCACAACACGCCGAGCATCGCGCCATCCTCGCCCAGCCACGGAACCTTGGTGGTGAGTTGCCAGCGCGTCCGGCCATGGATGTCGAAGACGCGCTCCTCGTGGTTCAACTGCGCCTCGCCACTGTGCATCACCTGGCGGTCGTTCGCGTCGAAGTACTGGGCGATCTCGATGGGAAAAAAATCGTAGACCGTCCGGCCGATGACCTCCTCCGGTCCATTCACCCCGAGCAGTCGCCAGTGCGCGGCGTTGTCGAGCAGGTAGCGCCCCTCCAGATCCTTGAGAAAAATCGCGTCCGGCAGGTGATCGATCACGTTGCGCAGCAGGTTGCGCTCGGCGACCCGCTGCTCCTCCATCTCCTTGATCGCCGTTATCTCCCGCGAGATGCCGCAGGTTCCCACGATGTTCCCGGCGCGATCGCGCAGCGGCAGCTTGGTGGTGAGAGACCACCCCACTCCGCCCCCGGGAAGGTCTTCGCGCTCCACTTTGTTCAGAATCGGTTCGCCCGTGCGCATCACGAGTTCTTCGTCAGCCCGAGCCTCGACGGCGTGTTCCGACCCATAAAAATCCGCGTCCGTCTTCCCATACGCGTCTTCCTTTCGATCGAGGCCGAAGAGCGCCTGCAATGCGTGGTTCATGCGCACGAACCGGCTCTGGCGATCTTTGAAGTAGATGCGATCCGGGATGTTATCGAGGAGGGTGTCGAGCATCTCCCGCTCGCGATCCAGCAGCGCCTCGCTGCGCGAACGTTCCACCGCATAACGCAGCGCGCGATTCAGGAGATGAGGATCCGTGCGGCTCTTGACCAGATAATCCTGGGCGCCGAGATGGACCGCGTGCGCGGCCAGTTCCTCGTCGTCCGTCTCACTGAGCACGATGATCGGGAGGCGCGGCGCCGCCTCGTGCAGCCGCCGAAACGTCGCCAATTCCTCGCTGTCGGGCAGATTCAGATCCAGCACCGCCACATCGATGCCGCCCTGCCCTGCCGCCGCGATACCGCTCGTGAGATCGCCCGCCACCGCCGTCACCTGGAGGATGCCTCCCGGCGCCGATTCAACCACCTCGCGCAACTTGGCAAGATACTCGGGATCATCCTCGATCAGGAGGACTCGGATCGGCTCTGGGGGCTGGGCCATCGACGAGGAGGATACAGCGCTGCTCGCCGGGGGGGAAGTCCCGGCGCATCGCGACTAGATTCCCGTCACCCTGGCCATGGCAGAGCGCAGCGTCGCCAGCGTGAAGGGTTTGCTCACCACGAGATCCACCCCGGTCGGGTTTTCCCCGGCTTCGTTCATGAGATCGCCGAATCCAGTCAGCAGGATGATGGGCTGCTTCGGGTTCAATTTCTTGATCTCCGCCGCGAGCGCGTCGCCATTCATTTCCGGCATCGCCCGATCCGTCATCACGAGATCGAATGGCCCTTCCGACGAGAATTTTTCCAGGCCCACGCGCCCATTCTCCGCCAGCACGACCTCATGCTGATCCTCGCTCAGGTAGACGCTCAGGACCTCGCGAACAAGCGGCTCATCCTCCACCACGAGAATGCGCAGGGTGGTCTGCGCGGACCGCGCGGGCTTCGCCGGCTCGGGCGGCCGGCTCTTGCGCTCGAGGGGCAGCGAAATGACCACCGTGGTCCCGCGGCCCGGCTCGCTCTGGATGTCGATCTCCCCATCGTGGCGCCCCACGATTCCAAAGACGCTGCCGAGGCCGAGGCCCGTTCCTTCCGAGGGCTTCGTGCTGAAAAAAGGCTCCATGCAGCGGGCGCGCACCTCCTCGGACATCCCGACCCCATCGTCGCTGATCGTGACCACCAGCCAGCTTCCCATCACCTCGGTGCGGAGCGTGATCGTCCCGCGCTTCGGGATGGCATCGATCGCATTGAAAACGAGATTGACCAGGGCTTCGCGCAGTTCCTCCTCGATGCCCGGCACGGTCGGGACATTGCCCATCTCCGTGCGCACATCGATCATCACTCCGGCCGCGAGCGCCTGATCCTTCCAGCGCGGCTGGGTCAGCGAGATCACCTGCAGGATGAGGTCGTTGATCACGACGGGCATGAAAATCTCGCGCTCGTCACGGAAGCGATAGAACTCGCGCAGCCGCGCCACGATCGCCGCGCTGTCCCGCGCGGACTTGTGGATCATCTCCAGGTAGCCGCGGGCGCGGCGCACATCGGTGAGCGTCTCCGGCTTCATGAGCAGCAGCTCGGAAAACCCGAGGATCGGGGCGAGCGCGTTGTTGAAATCATGCGCGATCCCATTCGCCATCCGCCCGAGCGCATGCATCCGTTCCCGCTGGATGGTCTGGCCCTGCGTCGTCCGCAAACGCGCCAGCGCCTCTTCCAGTTGGCGATTGCTCTCGAGGAGCGCTTCCTCCGCCTTGCGCCGTTCTGCCACCTCCTGGTGGAGGCGCGCATTCGTCTGTTCCAGCGCATAGGTCCGATCGTGGACCCGGCGTTCGAGCAGCTCATTGGCATGCTGCATTTCAAATTGGGCGCGCTTCCGTTCCGCCGCATATTGGATCGAACGCGTCAGGAGTTCATGATCGACGCGCCACTTGACGAAATAGTCCTGCGCCCCGCGACGCACGGTCTCGAGCGCGAGCGAGAGATCCTGCATGCCGCTCATCACCACCACGGGGAGATCCGGAGCAGCTTCGGCGATGCGATCGAAAGTTTCAATTCCATCGCTATCTGGCAGCCGGAGATCGAGCAGCACCACGTCATAAACGGCGGTGCCCAGTTTCTTCTTTGCGTCGGCGAGCGATCCGGCGGTATCGACCGTGGAGAATTCCGGCTTCGAAGCGAGCAAGTGCTCGAGCAACCGCAAGTGTTCCTCGCTATCCTCGACGAGGAGCACGCGAAGCGGTGCTCGATCACTCATGGCGTGCGCGGATTTTCCAGGCAGAGGGACCGCCATCTGACCGGCGCGAGAAATGGGTAATCATGGAGCTTGAATCGCAAAACTTCCGCGAAGCTAGCACTCGGCGGTTTTGTGATACACCGATAATTCACCTGCCGCCCGCTTCCCACCGCCGGCAGATTCAGCCCACCGGCTGGTCGATGACATCGCGGACCTTGCGAGCGAGATCGGACGGCGTGAACGGTTTCTGCAGAAATGCGACGCCCGGCGTCAACCCGTGACGGGTGAGGATGCTCTCGTCCACGTATCCCGAGGTGAAGAGAATGTGGGTCTGCGGATTCTGCGTCTTGATCCACGTCGCCAGTTCGCTGCCGCCAGAGTCGGGCAGCACCACATCGGAAAAGAGCAGCGTCACCTCGCTGCTCGGATTCGCAGCGACCAGATCTCGCGCTTGTTTGCCGTCACTCGCCTCCAGCACCGTGTATCCGAGCCGGCGCAATACATGGGCGGTGAGCGTCCGCACGGTGATCTCGTCTTCCACGTAGAGGATCGTCTCGTGGCCGCCGGGGAGCTGTCCCACCTCCTGCCGAATGGCCGTCTTTTCACCGCTCTCCTCCACGCGCGGCAGGTAGATGGAAAAAGTCGTTCCCTCATCGACTGCACTATCGACCACAATGTATCCGCCGGTCTGCTTGACGATCCCGTAGCAAGTCGCCAGGCCGAGGCCAGTCCCCTGCCCCTTTTCCTTGGTCGTAAAGAATGGCTCGAAGATGTGCTTCTTCACCTCTGCGCTCATGCCGCAGCCCGTGTCGGTGACGGTGAGCTTCACGTATTCGCCCGCCGGCATCTCGTTGACCGAGTAGAAGTCATCCAGGAAATAGGTCACGTCTTGCGTCGCGATGGTGATCGTGCCGCCTTTCGGCATGGCATCGCGCGCGTTGACGCAAAGATTCAGCAGCACCTGCTCGAGCTGGCCGGGGTCGGCCTTCAGACGGCCGATCTTCGCTCCGAGGTCCGTCACGATCTTGATGTCCTCCCCGATCACCCGGCGCAGCATCTTCTCCAGGTTGCGCACCGTCTCATCGATGTGAAAGACGCGCAGAAACAGCGGCTGGCGGCGGCTGAAGGCGAGAAGCTGATGGGTGAGCGACGCGGCGAAATCAGCGGCTTTGCGGATCTCGGCGAGGTGCTTGTACATCCACTGCCGCTCGTCGAGCTGCCCGATGATCAGGTCGCTGTAGCCGAGGATGGCGGTGAGAATGTTATTGAAGTCATGCGCGATGCCGCCGGCGAGCCGACCGACCGCGTCCATCTTTTGCGATTGCAGCAGTTCCTCCTCGAGCCGCTTGCGTTCCGTGATGTCGCGCGCGATCGACGAGAGGCCCGTGATGCGCCCACCCTCGCCGCGAATGGGTGAATCCGTGAGCGAGACGCTGATCTTCCGCCCATCTTTGCGCAGGCGCTGGGTCTCGTAGTTCGCGAGGCTGTCGCCGCGCTTCACCGCGGTGAGCGTCTGCGGGAATTCGTCGAGGCGATCCGGCGGGATCATCATGTGAAAGGGCCGCCCGATCACCTCGTCCGCCGCGTAGCCGTAGATGCGCTCGGCGCCGAGATTCCAGCTCCGGATCGTGCCTTCGAGAGTGCAGGCGACGATCGCGTCGTTCGAGTTGGCCACCACCATCGCGAGTTCGGAGGTCAGCCGCTCGGCTTCCTTTCGCTCCGAGATGTCACGGAGGTAAGCGGTGAACATCGGCTTGCCGTCGATGATGATCCGGCTCACCGCGAGGTCCACCGGGACCGGCTTGCCATCCGCCCGCCGCGCGATCAGTTCGCGCCGCTGCTCCGCGCCGCCCTCGTGCGTCGCCTGAAAAAGCGCCAGCCCACGTGGCGCTTCCGGCAGCGCCAGATCGGGAAAGATGAGTGCGGTCACTTCGCGTCCCAGAACATCCGCCTGCCGGTGGCCGAAGACGCGCTCCGCCGCGGGATTAAACTCGATGATCCCACCGTCCAGATCGAAGGTGACGATCCCATCGAGCGAAGATTCGAGAATCGCCGCCTTGCGCATCTCGCTCTTGCGCAGTGCCTCATCCGCACGCTTCCGCTCGATCATGTGCCCCAGCGCCGTCGCGATCGCCCCCAGCGTCTGGAGCAGTTCCGGGTCGGCGAGCGAGACTTTCGGGCTGAAAAACTCCAGCACATGCAGCACCTGCCCTCCGACGTGGATGGGCACCGCGTAGGCCGATGACATCCCGCACGCCAGCGCCAGCTTCGCATTCGTGTAGTCGTCCGCATTCTCGAGGTCGGCGATCCACTCGGGCTCGCCACTCGCCCAGACTCGTCCCGCCAGCCCATCGCCGCGGCGGAGTTCCGCCTCCGAGTTCACCCGCTCGAAGTCCGTCACGTCCACATGCGACGAACTCCAGATCTCGGCGCAGTCCAGCACCTCCCCCGCCACCGTCCAGACCGCGCCCATGTCCCACTCCAGGGTCTCGCAGATATTGCGGAGAATGAGCGGCCGGGCTTCGTCCACCGAGCTCGATTCCGCAAGCAGCCGCGCCGCGGCATAGAGGAGCCGCTGCCGCTGCTCACTCCACCAGTGCGCCGAGATGTCTTCCACCGTGCCTTCGAGGTAGAGCAGCCGGTCATTGCCGTCGCGCACCGCCCGCACATTTTCCCGCACCCAGATCGTCCGTCCGTCCGCCCGCAGCAGCTCGATTTCGAAATTTGAAACGATGTCAGACTTTGTTAGCGCGTCGAACAAAGCCTCCCGCTGCGCGGGCTCGACGTAGAGCTGTCGCGTGACGTCGGTGAGCTTTTCCATCAGCTCCTCCGGCGAAGCGTAGCCATACATCTGCGCCAGCGCGCGATTCGCGGTGATGAAGCGGCCATCCGGCGTCGACTGGAAGATCCCCTCGGCCGCGTTGTCGAAGATCGAGCGATACTTCAGCTCCGTCTCCCGCACCTGTGCGAGCAGGCGCTCTTTTTCCCCCACCACGCGATGCTCGCGTTCGGCGCGTTCGCGAAAGTAGATCGCCGCCCCCAGCACCAGGAGCAGCAGCGTCGCCGCGACGACGTATTCCAGATTGAGAAATGCCGCGGCGACCCGCTCCTGTTCCTGAAAAAGCTGCTGCTGCACGCGGACGGCGTGCTGACGCAGATTCATGAAAAGGGTCAGCGCGTCCCGATATTTTCGCCCGACCGTCCGCAGACCATCCGCGGACAACGGAGAGTCTCCCGGCGGTCGCCGCTCGACATCTTGGAGCAGTTCCGTGACGGGGAGGCGGATGGCGTTCAGCTCCTGGAGCAGACTCTCCCGCTCCGCGGCGTTGCTCAACCCGCCGATATCCTTGCGCACGATTTCAAACGCCCTGTCGAAATCCTGCCGCGTCTTCTCCAGCCGCGGCGCAATCTCGGCGCCCGCTCCATCGATGGCCAGCGCGAAGACCTCGGAAATCTCCGGCAGCAGATCGGTCGAATCCTCCAGCGTTTTGAGAAACTGCTGCGCCTCCATCGCCGCGCGGCGCCGATCCGCGGCCACGCGCTGAAGCACCGTGACGCCGATGATCAATACGGCGAGGAAGGCCAGCCCAAGCGCGATCCCGACGCGATCGAGCGAAAGCTTGCCTCCCTTCGCCAGATGGTTGGCGACGGCGCTCACGGCTGAGGGCACGATGCCACCCTGGCATCGCTGGGTGATTGAGTGGCGGGAGGTTGGACCAAAGCTGAAATGGCTTGGAGGAGTCCTTTTGTGGGTTACGACCGAAACGTGCGCCGCGCGAGCAGAATCCCGCAGCCCGCCGGTGTTTCTTCTTGGCCCCTCCGTCACGCGCCCTACGATTCGCCCCATGAGTTCAGCCTCCCCGCTGCCCCCGGGCCTCCCCGGCGTTGCCACTTTCTTCGAAACCAGCGACGGCCTCATTCGGCTCGGCATCGCATCGGACCTTTCCACCGCCGCGCTCACGCTCGATGGCGCGCACGTCACGCACTTTCAGCCGGTCGGCGCCGCCCCGGTCCTCTTCCTCAGCGGCTCCAGCCACCTCGCCCCGGGCAAGCCGATTCGCGGCGGCGTGCCGGTCTGCTTCCCATGGTTCGGCCCGCGCGCGGGCCATCCGCAGTCTCCGGCGCACGGCTTCGCCCGGATCACCCGTTGGAGCCTCGAATCGCTGTCCGGTTCGCATACGGAAGGCGTCACCGTGGTGCTGCGGCTCGTGAGCGATGAAGCCACCCGCGCGCTCTGGCCGCACGATTTCATCGCTCGTCTTCGCGTCGAGGTGACGCGCGAATTGCGCCTCACGCTCGAAGTCGAAAACACCGGCACCGCGCCGCTCCCATTCGAGGAAGCGCTGCACACTTACTTCGCGATCAGCGACGTGCACGGCGTCACGGTCACCGGGCTGGAACGCGCCGCCTACCTCGACAAGGTGGACGCCGGCCAGCGCAAGGAACTCGGCCCGGAGCCGCTCCGTTTCACGGGCGAAACGGACCGCATTTTCCCCGCGAACACCGCGACCTGCACGATCCACGACCCCGGCTACCCGCGGCGCATCATCGTGGAGAAATCCTGCTCCCGCTCCACAGTCGTGTGGAACCCGTGGATCGCGAAAGCCAAAGCGATGGCAGACTTCGGCGATGACGAATGGCCGCAAATGCTCTGCATCGAGACGGCCAATGTGGGCGCCGACGCCGTCCCGCTCGCGCCCGGCGCGCGGCACGAGATGACCGCCCGCATTCGCCTCGAATAAGCGGCCGGCTACCAGGCCAGCGCCTCACCCGGCACGCGCGGCTCACTCGCGCCGACGAAGCTCCCTTCAAAGAACCCGACCGCGTTGCTCGCACCCGTGTGCGTCACGACGTTGAGTCGATGTCCCATTTCCACGAGGCGTTCGAGCGTGCGGTCCGTCCAGGAGTTCTCGATGCGCAGTTCGTCCGGGCGCCACTGGTGGTGGAAGCGCCGCTGGGCCAGCGCCGCGTCGAGCGATAGGCCGAGGTCGAGCACGCCGACGAGATTGATCACGGTCTGGGTGATGATCGTGGGGCCACCAGCCGCGCCGAGTGAAAGGATCGGCTTCCCATCGCGGAGCACGATCGTGGGCGACATGCTGGAGAGCGGCCGCTTGCCGGGCGCGATGGCGTTGGCCTCGGCGCCCACGAGCTTGAAGGCGTTCGGCACGCCCGGCTCGATCGAAAAATCGTCCATCTGGTTGTTCATCAGGATGCCGGTGCCGGGGATGACGACTTTCGAACCGAAGGCGGTATTGATCGTGGCCGTGCAGGCGACCCAGTTTCCATCGGCGTCGGCGGCGGAAAAGTGCGTCGTATGTTTCCCGAAGACATCGCTCGTCGCATCGGGCGGTTCGCCGTGGGTGGGCGCGTCGCACACGCGGTCGAGGGTGATGCGGGCGGCGAGCGTCTTCGCGTAATCCTTGCGCAGCAGCCCGCGCGGCACCGGCGTGAAGTCGGGATCCCCGAGCCAGTGCGCGCGGTCGGCGAAGGCCAGCTTCATCGCTTCGGCGATGACGTGGACCCGCGTGGCGTCATCCATCGCCTTCAGATCGAACTCCTCGAGCATGTTGAGAATCTGGATCACATGCACACCGCCCGAACTCGGCGGGGCGAAGCTCACGACTTCGCAGCCGCGATAGGTGGTGCGGATCGGTTCGCGCACGGCGGTGTGGTAGCCGGCGAAATCCGCGGCGGTGAGGATGCCGCCGTTTGCTTTCATCCAAGCCTCGATCTGCCGGGCAAACGAGCCACGGTAGAACCAATCGGGACCTTCTTGGGCGAGCGCGCGATAACTCGCCGCGAGTTCCGGCTGGTTGAGCACGTCGCCGGTGGCGAGCGGTGCGCCATCGGCCTTGAGAAAGATGCTGCGTGACGATTCGTAGCGCGCGAGGTCCGCGGCGGTGGCGGTCAGCTTGCGGGCAAAAACTTCGTCGATCGGGAA
This sequence comes from Chthoniobacter sp., assembly GCA_031424375.1. Lineage (GTDB taxonomy): Bacteria > Verrucomicrobiota > Verrucomicrobiia > Chthoniobacterales > Chthoniobacteraceae > Chthoniobacter. Next base: position 23,969 of record JANPHH010000180.1, read on the forward strand.
ACCCTCCTCCGCGATGCGCGCCGCGGGTTCGAGCAGCTCCGCCCATTTTTTTCGGCCAAATTTTTCCACCGCCTGATGATAGGCCGCGACCGATCCCGGCACCGCGCTGGCGAGAGCGCCGGTCTGGCTGAGATTCGTGTCGCCCTTGCCGTCGCGCAGAAACATGTCGCGCGTCGCCGCCGCCCCCGCCATCTCGCGCCCATCGATCGCGATGAACTCGCCATTCGCCCGCCGGATCAGCAGGAAGCAGCCGCCGCCAATCCCCGAGTCGTGCGCATCGACCACGCCGAGCGTGAGCCCCATGGCCACCGCGGCATCGATCGCATTCCCCCCGCTCTGCAACGCCGCGAGGCCCGCCCGCGTCGCCACCGGGTGAACCGAAGCGACCGCTCCACGCTCGCCTCGCGCCACCGAGGGCGCAGCGTGGATAGCGCCCCCAAGAATAAGACAGAGGACGAGGCAGCGTAGGATCATCGCTGTATCCTGAGCCAAATCCCCGCCACTGGCGAGCCTTTCACGGGCGCCAACATCTGCGAGGCGGCCTCACCGCGAGATCTCGCGCCACCGAGGTCCCTTGCGTGGTCGATTCCATGAATCGGAGTTACTAGAGCCAACCCGCCTGCCGCAGGCCGCACGCGGTAAAGAGCGCCGTAAGCCCGAACCAGATCGCGGTGAAGAGCCAGTGCATCCGCGTCTCGAAGGGCTTCCCCCTCCAGAGCGCGCCCGGGTAGACGAACCACTGGCAATACAGCCGCAGCGCCCAGAACCCAGACCACGACCAGGCGAGCCACGCCCCCGCGCGCGTTCGCTCCAGGAAGATGCCGGGATCGAGCAGAGCGGGCAGCCCCATGATCACGAGCAACACGCAAATGAAAAAGGCATGGACGTGGAAGATCGCCGCATTCGCCTGCGAGAGCCGCGCCGCTTCCTCCCGCCACTGGAAATTCCGAGAGATGGGCACGTGGACGAGGGCGAGCAGGATGAGCCCGGCACCGGCGATCCGGAGGAGGAGGGAGATGGCTTCCGTCACGACCTCTCCATGGAAAAGACCCGCACCCACGGTGTCACCCGAAATTCATCGACGAGCCGCAGGCCGGCCGCCTGCCCGCAGTGTCGCCACGTAGCAGGCGAGTGGAAGTGGAGAAAGCCGGGGCCGAAGGCGAGGAAATTGGCGACATCGCGGGTATGCTCCACCACCACGGTGAGCCCCCCCTGGCGCAGGCAGCGCCGGGCTTCCCGGAACCACGCGATGCGCTCGGCATCGCTCCGCAGTTCATGGATGGCGAGGAGCGCGAAAACGACATCGGCACCCGCAGCCTCCTCCGGCCAGCGATCGTAGGCGGCGGGGAGCGTCCCGTCCACCGGCGGGTAGAGCCGGCGGGCGCGGCGGATCGAGGGCTCGGTCATGCGGGCAGCGTCAAAGTGATCCAGCACGATCCAGTGGGCGACCCCGAGTTGGGCGCGAAGGGCTTCGGAGCATTCATCAAATCCGGCGTGGCAGCAGACGACCTTTCCCGGCTGAAGGTCCCGAAGCGCGCGGGCCAGCCATCCCCAGCGGTAGAGATCGGAGCGATCGTAGACGACGTGGGAGACGCCCAGCGACCCGACCATAAAGTAGAGCGCCCCCACGAAACCGAGTGCCGCGAGGAGCCGCAAGGGCACCGAGGTGAGAAGCATTACCGCGGCAGCGCACGCGAGAAGCGCGGCGACTGCGGCGACGTAGAACGGCCAGTTCAGTCGGGCGATCGTCCACATTCCCTGCCACGGCCCGCGCGCGGTCATGAGCTTCCTCCCGGTCGCACGATCTGTCCGCGTTCCCATCGGTAGGCGATGTTTTCGACGGCGAACGCATTGGCGAGCGTGGGCGGGATGCCGCGGAGGGGCGGCTCCAGAAAGAAGGCGACATCGCACTCGTGGACAGTGACGGGTCGCGGGGTCCACTCAGCGCGGGTGCCGCGGATGACGACGAAGGAGCCGTCAGGCCGTTCGCTGAAGGTGAAGGGCATCGGACCGGCGAACAGGCGCGCGGTGTGCCAGTCGGGGAAAGGTGAACCGGCGGGCAGGTTCGCCTGAGGATCGTGCGCTTCGTAGCGCAGGCGGAGCGAGCGGATGCCATTTCCGCGCGAGATCTCGACGGTGGAGACGGGTCCGTCTTCGCTAAAGCGCACGTCGACGTGGCGGTAGTTGTAGCGGGTGAAGAAATTGCCGCTCCAGACCATCGACAACCGGTCCGTCTCACTGCGCAGGATGCGCAGGCCGCGCAGGCGCCGCCCGGATTCATCGCGCAGCCGGGTAAAGATGCGATAACCGGCGAGGAAGAAATCGCGTCCCAGGCACTCGGGCAGCCCGGCAGGCCGCAGGTGCCGCGTCCAGACCAGCGCCACGGTGACGAATCCCAGTCCCTCGAAAGTGTCCAGCTCCAGCCCCGCTGGAACGAGGGGACGCAAGGCTTCCTCGGGAAAGGCGAAGGAAACGGCGACGACCCGGTCGAACCAAGCCACGACCGGGAAGGGGTGGCTTTGGAAGGGGTTCATGCCTCTCGATGGAAACTAGCAGCCTGTCGGGCTTTCCCCAAGACGCGAATCACTGGCGGGTTGGGAACATATGCCCGCACGCTTCGTCAGCATTGATCGCGATACGCCCATGCTGCTTCCGCCGGATTTGCGCGACTGGGTGCCGGAGGATCACCTGGTCCACTTCATCATCAATGCGGTCGAGTTGCTCGATTTGAGCGCGGCGCGCGTCAACGAGCGCGGCACGGGCAGCGAGCAATACCCGCCCTCGATGATGCTCGGGCTGCTCATCTACTGCTATGCGACGGGCACTTTCAGCAGCCGGCGCATCGAGCGGCTCACCCACGAGAACGTCGCGGTGCGGCTGCTGTGCGCGGATCGGCATCCCGATCACGACAGCATCTGCACATTTCGGCGCGAAAACCGCGCGCTCTTGGAGAGCAGCTTTCACCAGGTGCTCGAATGCGCGGCGCGCATCCGGGTGCTGCGCGTGGGCGAGGTGACGCTCGCGCTGGACGGGACAAAAATCCTCGCCAGCGCCAGCAAACACAGCGCGGTGAGCCACGGCCATGCGCTCAAGCAAATGGTGCTGCTGGAGGAGCAAATCGCCGAACTGCTCGCCAAGGCCGATGTGGCCGACAGCGCGCCGCTGGACGATGGACTCACGGTGCCTGGGGAAGTCGCCCGTCGACGCGAGCGCATCGAGAAGTTGCGCGAAGCCACGGCCGTCATCGAGGCGCGCGCGAAGGAGCGGCACCGGGAGGAACTCGCCGCCTTCGAGGCGAAACGCAGCGAGAGAGAGGAGCGGCAAAAGACGACGGGCAAAAGGCCGCGCGGACGCGAACCCAAGCCGCCGCGCGAAGGCCCGGGGGCCAAGGATCAATACAACTTTAGCGACCCCGAGAGCCGCGTGATGAAGACTGCCGATGGCTTCCAACAAACTTACAACGCGCAAGCCGCCGTGGAGATCGAGAGCCGGTTGGTGGTCAGCCACGCGGTGAGCGACGCGCCCAACGACAAGGAACAACTCGCGCCCACGCTCGATGCGCTGAGTCCCGTGGTGAAAAGCGTCGCCGCCGTGCTCATCGACAGCGGATTTTACAGCGAAGCGGCCGTGGCCGCCGCCGAGCAAAGTCGCGATGGCACGCCTGCGCCGAAGATTTACGCAGCAACAGGCCGGCAGCCTCACGGTCGCAGCGTTGCGCAACTCGAAGCCCGCGCCGACCCACCCGAACCGGACGCGGACGCCAGTGCGAAGGAAATGATGGCGCACCGGCTGGCGACGCGGGAGGGGCGGAAACTTTACGCGCAGCGCAAACAAACCATCGAGCCGGTGTTCGGGATCATCAAAGCGGCGATGGGGTTCCGGCGCTTCAGCCTGCGCGGCCTGGCCAAAGTGCGCACCGAATGGACGCTGGTGACGCTGGCCTACAACCTCAAGCGGCTCTTCCACATGGGCGCGGAACTGGCGGCGGCGTAAAAACTCCGGAGAGGAGCATCAGCGGACCGATGAGCCTGCATGCGCCGGCGGCTGGAGACTGCAAAATGCCCGGTTGCACAGCGGCTGACGTTCGTTTTTTCCACTGACGGCATCTCCGCTCCGCACGTCCGTCATCAAGCCCGACACGTTCCTAGGC
>JANPHH010000181.1:0-9789 GCA_031424375.1 Chthoniobacter sp.
CGCTGGGAAGCGGCAGACCGTAGGCCGGATTTGCAATCCGGCATCAAACGGGGGGCGGCCGGTTTTAACGCCCGGGAAGCGTGCGAAGACGGATTGAAAATCCGTCCTACCTTCTCCGCGCGATTGCCTGCCGGATCGTTCCGGCTAAGAACGGCAACTTTCGTAGATGCACTCGGGGCCGCACGTCGCTTAACTCTTCACTCCATGTCCCTCCGCATCCTCGCCCTCTCTCTCTTCGTCGCCAGCGCGCCTCTTTTCGCCGTGGAAAACTGGCCGCAGTTCCGCGGTCCGACCGGCGACGGGCACAGCGATACGGCGGGCTTGCCGGTCACTTTCGGGGAAGGCGAGCATGTGAAATGGAAGACGCCGATTCACGGCAAGGGTTGGTCTTCTCCCGTGATCTGGGGCGCGCAGGTGTGGCTCACCACCGCGACGGAAGACGGCACGGAACTCTCCGTCGTGTGCGTGGACAAGGAGAGCGGCAAGGTGCTGCGCGACGAGGTGCTCTTCCGCGTGGCGACGCCGCAGTTTTGCCACAAGTTCAACAGCTACGCGTCGCCCACGCCGGTCATCGAAGAAGGGCGCGTTTACATCACGTTCGGTTCGCCGGGGACGGCGTGTCTCGATACGAAGACGGGACAGAAGCTCTGGGAGCGCACCGACTTCGTCTGCAACCACTACCGTGGGGCGGGTTCGTCGCCGATTCTCTGGAAGGATCTCGTCATCATGAACTTCGATGGCAGCGACCATCAGTTCATCGTCGCGCTCGACAAGAAGACGGGCAAAACCGTGTGGGAGACGAAGCGTTCCGTCGACTACGCTGACCTTGCGCCGGATGGCACGGTGAAAAACGAAGGTGACTATCGCAAGGCTTTCGGCACGTGCCACGTCTACGAACAGGATGGCAAGCCCGTGCTGCTCAGCAGCGGCGCGAAAGCGCACTACGCCTACGATCCGCTGACCGGCAAAGAGATCTGGCGCCTCGCCGATCCCGAGCACCACAGCGCGGCGGCGCGGGCGGTCGTCGGCTTCGGCATGGCGTATATCTCGGCGGGATTTTCCAAGGGATCCGTCTACGCCGTGAAACTCGGGGGCAGTGGCGCGCTCGATCCGGCGCAAGCGGTCGCATGGGAGGTGAAGAAAGCCGCGCCGACCAAACCGTCGCTGCTGCTCGTGGGCGACCTGCTCTATCTTTTCAATGACGGCGGCATCGTCACCGCGGTCGACGCAAAGACCGGTGAGGCCGTGTGGTCCGAGCGACTCGGCGGCAATGTCAGCGCGTCGCCGGTGTTTGCGGATGGCCGCATCTACATCGGCAATGAAGAGGGCAAGGTGAGTGTGCTCGCGGCCGGGCGGGAGTACAAGGTCCTGGCGGAAAATAAATTTCCGGACGGCTTCATGTCGTCGCCGGCGATTTCGGGCAAGGCGCTCTACCTGCGCACGCGCACGACGCTGTATCGCGTGGAAAACTGAGCACTGTCCGGCTCGTAGCGTCTGCCTGCGACCGTGGCGAAAACTGTGGCCGCAGGCCACCCATCGTACAAGCCTGTCATCCCGAGCTTGTCGAGGGACCTCTCACTTCTCCGGGCGGAGGCGGCGAGATCAGCTCCGCACCTCCGCTGCCCACGGATGGCAAAGGGCGCACGCCCTCAAGGAGCGGCGAAGTCCACTTCGCCGAGCCAACCCTCGCGCAAAGCGCCACTTCCAAACCGTGGACGCCTCCGGCGCAGCGCGGTTCTTTGGCGAACTGGAGTTCGCCGCTCCTTGTCCGCCGCCGATTCATCCCACTCCAAAAAATTTCGCCCACGTTTTCGGTCCCTCAGGATGACATTGATTTCGATTGGCGGCTGCGGCCAACCGCCGCTCTCTCAATCCAGCGTCGCCTTGGGAGCGGCGATTTGCACGGCACCGGGCGCGCCGGGTGCGGCGGGCGGCGGGGTGACGTTCAGCGTGTATTCCGGAGGCATGGTGCGGCTGATCGACGGCGCGCCGTAGAGATCCCAGCCGGCGGGAATTCCCATCTGATCCACGATGTCCCGCGCGGCGAGGTAGGTGGGAAGCGAGTCCTTGTAGACGTGGAACCACACGACCGCTTTCGGGTCGGTTTTGAATTTTTTCAGCAACGTCTGAAACCCTGAAACCAAGTTCCTCGCCTGGTCGATGGTTTCGCCGGCATTCGGCAGCGGCGTCAGCTTCATCGGGATGCGCGTCGAAGTCGGTGCGGGGATCACTTCCACTTTCAAATCGCGGTTTCCGAGCCGCGTGCGTGCGAAGTAATCGGTGAGCTTTTTCAAATCGAAGACAATTTTTCGCTGCGGCGATGACCGGCCGGATTTGTCTCTGACCATGACTGGTTTGCCGTCGGCACCTTTCACCGTCTCGCGGCTCACGGCGGTCGTCGGCTCCGCGCGCTTCAGTTCGGCTTCGACCATTTCGGAGAACTGATCCTCGTTCAGAAAAATCAGTCGATTGCCGAAAACCAGAAAGCGCTGCAGTTCGGCTTTGTCCGGCATCGGGCGCGGGTTCGGCAGCTTTACCACGACGGCGGGTGGGGGAACGTAGACGGGTGTGGTGTCGAGCCGTGCCTTGAGTTGGTCCACTTCGGCGAGGAGTTTTTCGACGGCGGTTTTCCTGGTGTCGCGCTCCTTCTTCTTTGCTTCGAGTTGCTTTTGCAGGTCGTCGAGGTCGATGAGCTTCACCGATTGTTTATCCTTGGTCGTGTCCATCGTCTGGAGCGCCTCGGTCGATTTTTTCAGGTCCTGCTCCAGCTTCTTGTTTTCCTCATCGACCTTGGCCGGGTCGTGCTTCGGTTTCGTCTTTTCGAGTTCTTCCTTGAGCTTCGCGTGCTCCTCCACGGTCACCGGTGGCAGTTCGGAGAGCACCTTGTTGACCGAACGCGCCAGCCCGATGCCGACCATCACGAGCACGATGATGAGCACGCCGACAACGTTCGTCATCGTGTCCATGAGGGCTACGAACGGGAGTTCTTCTTCGTGATGTCCGCCGCGTCGGGCCATGGGTCGTTAGGGTTTGGGAGGAACGGGGGTGGCGGGGGTGGCCGGTGCCGGAGTCGCCGCGCTGGACGGCTTCGGTGGCGCGGGAGTCGCGGCGGGCGCGGGCGGGGCGATCGCTTCCGGTGGTTGGGGCAGGGTGCCGAGGAATTCCTTGAACATCTGGAGATCGATCTCACCGCGTCCGGGGATTGGCAACTTGCCGAGTTGATCGACGCGATAGCCGTAGGTCGCTTGCGCCCAGCCGGCGCCGAGATTGTAGGCACCCATGCCATCGTCGCGGAGGAGGAAGATGATCTTCGACTGCGGGACGGTGTTCACGGCTTTGAGGAACGCGTTGAAAGCCGCGTCCACGGCGACCACATCGGGCGTGGCCGTCACCACATTTTTGAGTTTGCCATCCCAGTAAAAAGTGAGCTTTCCCGCGGTGGCTTCGACGAAAAAAACCTTCGAGCCTTTGGCCAGCCCGGAGCCGCCCGGCTGCACCATGACCGGCGCGCCTTTGACTGCCGGCGGTTGGCGCTTTTTGATCTCCGCCTGCAACTCCGCGATCTGCTTTTTCAGCGGCGCTTCCTGCGGCGTGAGGCCTCCGATTTCGATGAGCAGGTTGTCCAGTTCCTTCATCAGGTTCTCACTCACGGTCTTGTTTTTCTCGCGGTCGGCGACGGACGTATCGAGGAGCTTCCGCAGCTTGGCGACCTGCTCTTCCTTTTGCTTCGTCTCGGTCTGCAGCTTTTCGAGCTTCTCGACTTTGTCCTTGAGCAGGACGTTGATCCGCTCGTTCTCCTTCTGCTCCTTGAGCATCTTCTGATGCTCCTGCGCGCGCTGGAGTTCCTCGGGGGTGCGGCCGTTGATCTTCTGCGTCTGGGCCACGCAGAGCACCACGATGATCAGCACCAGCACGCCGATGAGCGAACACAGGATGTCGAGGAACGGAATGAGCATGAGCTCCTCGGTCCGATGGGCGCGCCGCTTCATCATAGGTTGCTTGCTGGCGGGAGGCTACGTGCTCAGGCTTTGCCGCGGCCGAACCAGCCCTTTTTTTTCTGCTCGATGACGATCTGTTTCCCGCCGAGTTCAGCGAGCACTTCGTTCAGGCCGCGCAAGCCCTGGTCGAGGCTGCCGATGTATTGCGAAGTGAGCCGCATGGATTCGCTGAGGTTTGCTTCCACCTCCTGGCGCATCGTGGTCATGTTGGTCACGAACTGCTGTACCGCCGTGTTGTGCTGCACCTCCACGCGGCGGTCGAGGTTGTCCGCGTATTGCAGCATGCGGGCGGAGAGTTCGTTGAGGTCGACGAGGAATTCCTTTTGCGCTCCCGCGAGTCCGCGGATGATCGATTCCCCGATCGCGCCGAAATCGCCGCCGCCCTGGCTGCCGCCGTCGTTTAGCCGCGGCAGGAGCACTTCGTTGCAAAAGGCGTCGATGTCGTTGAGCGCTTCCTCTTCGTGCTTCATCAGCGAGTTCAGCGGAAAGTTCAGCAACACCGCGAAGACGAGGCCGAGCAGCGTGGCGTCGAACGCCGTGCCGAGGCCGCTCATCACGTTATTGATCGAGCCCATGATCGCGCCTACGTCCTCCACCGCGCCGAAGCTCATGCCGGAAATCGCGTGCGAAAGACCGATGACGGTGCCGATGAATCCGAGCAGCGGGATCGCCCACAGAAAGGCGCGGAGCAGGATGTAGCTGCCCATGATCCGCGAGCCGTCGATCGCCGACTGGCTGCCCATCATCGCGCTGACGTGCCCCACATTCTGCCGCACCTCGAAGAACTCCAGCCCCTTGCGGATGCGGTTCACCATGAGGCTGTCGCGGAGGTTGAAAGGGAGGCGGTAAATGTGGTCGATGAAGACGCCGACATTGTCGCCGTTGATTTCCTTGCCGAGTTCCATGGGCAGCACGTCGAGGAGCATCGCTGCGCGCTGATGCTTTAGTTTTTTCAGCTTCAGGTAGCAGATCGTCATCGCCCAAAAGAAGAAGAGCGTATTCAGGAAGCTGACCGTGAAGTGCTTGTAGAACAGATTCGCCAGCCCCTGCATCAGAGTGAAGCTCGCCTGCGGCGTGCCGTGTGGCGCCTGGAAGGGATAGACAATGAGGAACCACCCGATCGTGAGGCCGATGCCGATGCCGAAGCTGAGCCTGGCGTTCGGGTTCGTGGGATCCTCTTCCTTCCACGCCTTGCGTTCCTGCGGCTGGCCGGTGGGGTTCAAGCGGCCGCCACCCCGCGCGGTCGCGCGCGGTTGCGGGATGTTCGGCGCCGCTGCTTCCTCCGGCGGTGCGGCGGGAATCTGGAGCTTGGTGTTGCAGCTCGGGCAGGTGACGATTTGCCCGGCCATATCGGCCTCGGCCATCAGATTGGTGCTGCAGGAGGGACAGGTGAATTTCACAAGATGCGGAGGGTGATTGCGGACGTTGAAGCGAGCGTGGCGCGATTCCGTGGCGGCGGCTCCTGGTCTCAGAATGGGCGGAGTCGCCGCTCGGGAAGGCGGCGCGATTTACCTCAGCGGGGCGTCATTTGAAAGCGGGAATCGCGCGGGGCGGTGAATCTCCTCGGGGCTCAGAGCATGTGCCGACAGTCAAAAAGCCATGTCATCCCGAGCTGAGTGTAACGAAGCCGAGGGACCTCGGCCATTCGGAGGATCATGGATCTTTCTGCTCTCCCAGGTCCCTCGACTGCATTCCGGTCGCCTAGGCACCGTCCACTTCGCTGTCAAGGAACGTGCCGGATTTCCAAAGCCATGCGGAGTCGCATGCACCCAGGGAGCGGCGAAGTCCACTTCGCCGAGCCACCCCTCCCGCAAAGCGCCACTTCAAAACCGTGGGTGCTTCCCGCGCAGCGAGGTTCTTCGGCGAACTGGAGTTCGCCGCTCCTTGTGCGCCCGCGCGTTTGGTTCCTCGGGATGACACCGCTGTTTGAAATTTCGGCCCACCCGCTGAGGGAAACGCTAAATCAAGCGGCACCGCAGAGATCGGAAGACCGCAGAGAGTTGAATGTGAAGGGCTTTCTCTGCGGTCTTCCAAACTCTGCGGTGTGACATCAGTGAATCCTCAGCTGCTGTGCTGGAGACACGCCGCCACGAAGCTTTTGAACAGCGGATGTGGCTTGTTCGGCTTTGATTGAAACTCGGGGTGAAACTGGCAGGCGACGAAATACGGGTGGTCCTTGAGTTCGATCATCTCCACCAGCATCCCGTCGGGCGACGTGCCGCTGATGACGAAGCCCTTCTCCTCCATTTGCGCGCGATACTTCATGTTGAACTCGTAGCGATGCCGATGCCGCTCGCGGATCTCCGTCTTGCCGTAGATCGCGGCCGACCGGCTGCCCGGCACGATCTTGGTAATCCACGAGCCGAGGCGCATCGACGCGCCCTTGTCAGTCACGTCCTTTTGCTCCTCGAGCAGGTCGATCACCGGGTGCGGGCTCTTCTGGTCAAACTCGGTGCTGTTCGCTCCCTCAAGGTGGCAGACATTGCGCGCGAACTCAATCGTCGCCACCTGCATTCCGAGGCAGAGCCCGAGAAAGGGCACGTTCTGCTCGCGGGCGAATTGCGTCGCGCGGATCTTGCCCTCCACCCCGCGGTCGCCAAAGCCGCCCGGCACCAGCACGCCGGCCACGTCGCGCAGATCGTCGGCGGGATTTTTTTCCTCCAAGGCCTCCGCATCCACCTGCACGAGATCGATGCCGCAATCCGCGCTCGCCGCCGCATGCGTGAGCGATTCGTAGATCGATTTATAAGCGTCCTGCAGCTCGATGTATTTGCCCACCACCGCGATCTTCACGCTCTTCTTTGGCTTGGTCACGCGGGAGACGAATTTCTTCCAATCCGTCATGTCCGCCGGCGGCGCCTGGATGTGGAGCAGCCGCAGCACGGTGTCGTCGAGCCGCTCCTTCTGGAGCATGAGCGGGAGTTCGTAGATCGACTTGTCCACATCGCGCGCCTCGACCACGGCATTGAGCGGCACGTTGCAAAAGACCGAGAGCTTGTAGCGCACATCCTCATCCAACGGATGCTCCGTGCGGCAGACGAGAATCTGCGGCTGGAGCCCGATCTCGCGCAGCTTCGCGATTGATTGCTGCGAAGGCTTCGTCTTCAGCTCGCCCGCGGCCTTGATGTAAGGGACCAGCGTCACGTGCATGATGACCACATTTTCCTGCCCGACCTCGAGCACGAACTGCCGGATCGCTTCGAGAAACGGCAGCCCCTCGATGTCACCCGTCGTCCCGCCGATCTCGGTAATAAGGATGTCGCTCGGCTGCTCCGCGGTCAGCTTGCGCAGGCGCGCCTTGATCTCATCCGTGATGTGCGGGATCACCTGCACCGTCTTGCCGAGGTAATCGCCGCGCCGCTCGCGCGCCAGCACCGTCTCGTAGATCTGCCCGCTCGTCGTGTTATTCGCCCGCGAGAGCACGCTGTGGGTGAAGCGTTCGTAGTGGCCGAGATCCAGATCCGTCTCCGCGCCATCGTCCAGCACATAGACCTCGCCATGTTGAAAGGGGCTCATCGTTCCGGGATCGACATTCAGGTAGGGGTCGAATTTTTGCAGCGAGATCTTCAGGCCGCGATGCTCGAGCAGCGTGCCGAGCGACGCTGCGGCCAGCCCCTTGCCGAGCGAGGAGACCACACCGCCAGTGACGAAAATGTACTTCATGGAAAATGGGAGATGGAACGCGGCAGGGGAGGGCCGCAAAAAGCGAAGACCGTAACGTGACGACCGCGTGACGCGCTAACCAATTTTGCGCGCCGCCGACTTTCGTCCCGATTTCCCGGCGCGCAGCAACCGCTCCACGACCGCCACATCCTCCGGCGTATCCACACCCACTGCCGCCCTCGCCGCCGGGAGCACGCGGATGCGCACCCCATTCTCCAGCGCGCGAAGCTGCTCCAGCGACTCCGCCAGCTCCAGCGGCGTCGGCTTCCACTTCACATACCGCAGCAGCAGCTTCGCCGTATAGCCGTAGATCCCCAGATGCCGGTGCCACGTCGGTCGCACCCCATCGCCGCGCAGATACGGGATCGCGCTCCGCGAAAAATACAGCGCCTCGCCGCGCTGGCTCACCACCACCTTCACCGCGTTCGGATTCGCCACATCCGCCTCATCCTCGAAAGTGCTCGCCGCCGTGATCATCTCGATCTTCCGGTCCGCCAGCATCGCCGCCGCCAGCTCCGAGACCAGCACCGGATCCACCAGCGGCTCATCGCCCTGCACATTGATGAGATGCGTGAAGCGCGGATGTTTCTTCGCCACCTCCGCGATCCGATCACTTCCGCTGCGATGCTTCGGCGAAGTCATCATTACCACCGCGCCGAACACTACTGCCGCATGCGCGATCCGTTCATCATCCGTCGCCACGATCACCGCATCCACGCCCTCCGCCCGCTGGCAACGCTCCCACACATGCTGAACGAGCGGCTTCCCCGCGATCTCGATCAGCGGCTTCCCCGGCAGGCGGGTCGAGGCATAGCGAGCGGGAATGACGACGGCGACCTTGGGCATGCGCGACGTTTTGGCGGAGCGTGCGAGCGCTGGCAATACATTGCCGGCAGACATGAATGGACCCGCAAACCTCGGAATCGTCTGCGAACGTCCCACCGTGGTCGCGGAAGTACTGCGCGCGGTGCGCGGCGTGTCCGCCAAACGCCTCTCCGAAGTCTCCCGCCAGATTCGCGAAGGCGACTGGTGAGCAAAGTGGGCGGCTCTTCCCAGAGCCGCACGCGGGGCTGGGAAGCCCCGCCTACGAAAATACCTCGTGATCCAGCTCGAACACACCGCCTCTAGTTCGCCTTCCCGGAAATCGCCCGGCAACTCCGCGCCCACGTCGGGCGGCAGACCGGGCACATCCTACAAGTGCCGCAAAATGTCTTCCTTCTCCACCCCCTTGGCCGTCGCGACGGCCCGCAGAATCGCGTTCAGGGTTCCGACGCGCAGCGGGGCATGATCGGGAATGGAGATCCGGTGCTGGCGGGGATCGCTGGTTTCGAGAATGACGTGGCTTCCCTCCTGATTCACCCGCCGATAGCCGAAATGCTTGCAGAGCAGCTTGACCAACTCCGCCCCGCGCAGGTTCCGCGGCAGCTTCATGCCACCGCCAGCACTTCGTCACGCACCAGATGCAGACGAATGGCCGTGGGCTTGGGTAGGTCGAAAAAAAACGCACGCACCGCTTCTTTGACGTTGGCGCGCAGTTCGTCCCAAGTATCGCCCTGAGTGAAAATGTCCTGCGAAAGACACTCGGCCACGAATCCTCCATCGGCTTCCTGAGTAATGCTGAAAACAATTTCCATGGCCGCAACGTGGCAGAGAGACGCACTGGAAACAAGCCGGCCTTTGACCGCCATGGCACGGGGTGGAGTGGCCGGGTTCACGCGCCGCCGCACTGGCTCCAGGCAGTCCCGCCCCTCACCACGAAGCTCAGCTTCCCTCGCGCAAATTCGGCGCAGCCAAGTCCTCAACTTGGCAACGAGGGTTAAGTGGCCCCTACTTCTCGTCGCAAAGTTGAAATGTCATCTTGCGAGAACTCTGCAAAGACCCACTTAGAAATGTCGTCCAGATACCCGGCAGGGATTGAGAGTGCCTCGTGTTCGTTCTGGTGATAAACAAGCGAAGCAAGGCGAATATCAGCCCGGATTAGGATCTGCACCCGCGCATAAAGATCTCGTAGGGCGGGCCAAATGACGTCGTCATCCCCCATGGGATGGTATGCGAGTAATGCTGAAGTGTGAGCAATCGCATTGCGCGCATTTTTTGCCTTTTTGAGTAGCTCGCCAAGATCATTGGG
>JANPHH010000182.1:0-10549 GCA_031424375.1 Chthoniobacter sp.
GCGGGACGGTTACGAATCAGAGCGAGGGACAGAAGCCAACTTTCTCCTCCGTGCTGTCATCCCGAGCGGAAAGGAGGGAGCCTGAGCGACCGGAATGGAGTCGAGGGATCTCGGAGTGCCGAATGATCCATGATCCTCCAGAGGCCGATGTCCCTCGGCTGCGTTACACTCCGCTCGGGATGACAGGTTTTCTTGTACGGGACGGTTACGATTCAGAGCGAGGGACAGAAGCCAACTTTCTCCTCCGTGCTGTCATCCCGAGAGGAATGCAGGGAGCCTAAGCGACCGGAATGGAGTCGAGGGACCTCGGAGTGCTGAATGGTCCGTGATCGTCCAGAGGCCGAGGTCTCTCGGCTTCGTTACACTCCGCTCGGGATGACAGGCATTTCTTCACCCCACGCGCTCGATGAATCAGCGCGTGATTTTTTGCAGGCTGCCCTCGCTGCGGATGAAGAGTGCGCCGTCGATCGCGGCGGGTGAGGCCAGGGTCTTTTCGCCGAGGTCGTTCGTGGCGAGGAGTTCGAAGGTGCGCGCCGCTTTCACGACATAGCCGATGCCGGCTTCGTTTTGGAAATAGAGGCGACCTTCGGCGGCGATGGGTGAAGCGGAGAAGTTCCCACCGAGGCGCTCGCTCCAGCGGACATCGCCGGTGCGGGCGTCGGCGCAGGTGGCGATACCGGCGTCGGAGACGAAGTAAACTTCATCGCCGACGACGACCGCGGAGGGCGTGTGCGGCGCGGCTTTGCGCTGGGTCCAGGCGATGGCGGTGGCGGTGGCGTCGCCGGTCGCGCCGGCGGGCTTGATCGCATGAAAGACGGCGGCGTCGAAACCGGAGCTGAGGAAGAGCAGACCGTGCGCGAAGACGGGACGCGGGACGACGGAGTAACCTTCGCCGTAGCCGACGCGCCAGAGTTCGCGACCATCCTTTGGATCGTAGGCACCGACGAACCCGCTGCCGGGGCTGATGACCTGAGTGGCTCCGTCGTTCTGAATGACGAGCGGCGTGCAAAACGAGAACTGCTTTTTCGCGGGCGAATTGCGCGGTGTTTTCCAGCGGACCGCGCCGGTGGCGGCATCGAGCGCGACGACGAACGGATCGCGCTGCGCGTCGCAGCTAAAAATGAGCGCATCGTCGATGAGCACGGGCGAACCGCCGGTGCCGTGGGTGGGCGGATATTTCAGCTCGGTCTGCCGCCAGACGACCTTGCCGGTGAGGTCGAGCGCGGCGGTGCCGAGGTGGCCGAAGTGAACGTAGATGCGGTCGCCGGCGATGAGCGGTGTGGGGCTGGCGAGGGTGTTCTTGCGGTGCATCGCCGCGGTGCCCTCGGCATCGGGGTGAAAGATCTCCGTGTCCCAGACGATGCGGCCATCGGCGGCGTCCGCGGCGAGGGCATGGAGAGTGGTTTCGCCCGCGGGGTCCACGATGGCGCTGGTGAGGTAGATGCGGCCGCGGGAGATGATCGGCGAGGACCAGCCGCGTCCGGGAATGGCGACTTTCCAGGCGACGTTTTTGTTCGCATTCCACTCGAGCGGAAGCCCGGTGGCGGCGGAGATTCCCTGGCCGGTGGGGCCGCGAAACTGCGGCCATTCCGTTTCCGCCGCGGCGGTGTGGAAGGTGAGAGCGGCGAGGCAGGCGAGCGGGAAGAAAAAACGGGAGTGCATGCGGAGGTGTTCGAACCACCCCGCCGCCGCGCGGTTCTTGGGGAGTAGTGATCGGCGGGCTATGCCGCGGAGCCGCGCACGAGCCGCTGGCGCAGACGATCGAGCAGGACGGCGGCGAGGATGACGAGGCCGAGCACCACTTTCTGGGTGTAACTCTCGATCCCGCAGAGGTTCATGCCATTCTGGATCACGGCGATGATCAGCGCACCGATGAGAGTGCCGAGCATTTTGCCCGAACCGCCGCGAAGGCTCGTCCCGCCGACGACAACCGCCGCGATCACATACAGCTCGTACATTCCCCCGTAGGTCGGCGAACCGCTCTTGAGTTGCGAAGCCATGATGACGCCGCCGAGCCCGGCGAGCAGGCCGCTGACGATGAACGCGAAGAGGATGACACGCCGCACGGGGACGCCGGAAAGTCGCGCGGCTTCGGCATTGCCGCCCACGGCATAGAGATAGCGGCCGAGCTTCATGAAAGTCATGAGCACATGCGCGGCGGCGTAGATCAGGATGAGGAGGACGACGGCATTCGGCAGACCGAAGAGGTCCGCGCCGCGGCCGAGCCAGACAAAAGTCTCGGGCACCTGATAGATCGATTGCCCGGCCGCGAGCAGGTAGGCGAGGCCGCTGGCCACGAGCATCATGGCAAGCGTGACGATGAACGACGGGATGCTACACAGGGTCGCGACGGCGCCGGACACGGCCCCGAGCCCACCGCAGGCAAGCACGCCAGCGAGGCTCGCATAGATCATTGCGCTGACGGTGGCGTCCGCGCCGCCACCATAGTCCCGAATGAGCCGGGCGGTGATCACTGCGGAGAGTGCGATGAGACTGCCGACGGAAAGATCGATCCCGCCGGTGACGATCACCACCGTCATGCCCACCGCTATGATCGCAATGACGGCGATCTGGTTGGCGATGTTGAGGAGGTTTTCGGTCTTGAGAAAATTGGCGCTGCGGTAGGCGTGGGGGCGGAACAGCGTGACGTTGCCGAGAGTGGAGAAATCGACATTGACCTTGCTGAAGACAAGCCATCCGGCCGCGGCCTGGCTGGCCGCGATCACGTCGAGCCGGCTGCCTCCGCGGCCAAGCTTGCGCAGCGCTTCGCGGGCATCGGCAGGTTCGCCGGTCACCCGCGCGGCGATGCTGCCGCCGAAGATTTCCACTTCCTTTGTGACCAGGTTGGCAAAGGCGACATCCTCGGCGTCGGGTCGTGCGGCGATCATGACGAGCACGCCTTTGCCATGGCGCGCCTTGATCTGGCTCACCACCTGGCGGGCCGCCTCTTCGCCGTTCGGATACTGATCCTGCCAGGTGGCGAAGCTGAAGAAAATGCACAGCCCGATGAGGACGAAGATCATCCCGTAGTCCGAAAGCAAACGAAGCAGCACCTTGGTTTTCATAGCGAGGGGGGCATTTTTCAGGCGACGGCGAGGCTCATGATTTCCTCCTGCGAGGTGGTGGAGACGTCATCGATCTCGCCGGTGACGCGGCCATTGCGCATGACGAGAATGCGATCCGCCATGCCGAGCACTTCGGGGAGTTCCGAGCTGATCATCAGGATGGCTTTGCCGCGGGCGGCGAGTTCGTTCATGAGCTGGTAGATCTCGACTTTGGCGCCCACATCGACGCCGCGGGTTGGCTCGTCGAAAATGAGCACTTCACAGTCGCGGGCCAGCCACTTGGCGAGCACGACTTTCTGCTGGTTGCCGCCGGAGAGGTTGCCCACGGGTTCTTCAGTGTCGGGGATTTTGATGCGGAGCGAATCCACGTAACGATCGAGATTCCTTTGCTCGCGATCGCGGCGGACGAAACCGGAGCGGGAGAGCCAGCCGAGATTCGGCAGGGAAAAATTCATCCGCACGGAATGATCGAGAATGAGCCCCTGGGTCTTGCGATCCTCGGTGAGGAGGCCGATGCCGGCGGCGATCGCATCGCGGGGTCCGCGGAGCTTCACCGGCCGGCGACCGCGGCGGATGTCGCCGGTCTCTTTCATGTCGGCGCCGAAGATCATCCGCGCGACCTCGGTGCGGCCGGAGCCGACGAGGCCCGTGACCGCGACGATTTCGCCGGCCCGGAGCCGCAGCATGAAGTCTCGCACCATCGGCGGCCGGCTGAGATCGCGCACCGTGAGGAGCACGCCGCCGATGGTCACGCTGCGCTTGGGGAATTCTTCCTTCAATTCACGACCGACCATGAGCTCGATCATCTGCTGCCGCGTCATCTCGCTGGCAGGCCGGTCGGTGACGTTGGCCCCGTCGCGCAGGACGGCGATGCGGTCGGCGACGCGGCCGATTTCCTCCAGCCGGTGGCTGATGTAGATGATGCCGAGGCCGCGCGCCTTGAGTTCACCGATGATCGCGATCAGGCGCTCGGCTTCGTGGGAGCTGAGCGCGGCCGTGGGCTCATCCATGATGAGAATGCGCGCGTCGGCCGCGAGGGCACGGGCGATCTCGACGAGCTGCTGCTGCGCGACAGAGAGGCGTTCGCAAGGGATGTCGAGGTTCACCTTGACCCCGAGGCGGTGGAAGAGTTCGGCGGCCCGGCGGCGTTCCTCGCGCCGGGCGATGAATCCGAAAAACCCCGGCTCCTGGCCGAGGAAGATATTCTCCCGGGCGGTCAGGGCGGGGACGAGATTGAACTCCTGGTAGATCACCGCGATGCCCGCGCGCCGCGCATCCTTCGGCGAGGCGAAGTGCACCGGCTTCCCGTCGAGCGTGAGCGTCCCGGCATCCGCCCGCTGCGCGCCGCCGATGATGCGCATGAGGGTCGATTTTCCCGCGCCGTTTTCACCGACGAGCGCGAGGACTTCGCCGCCCTGCAGCGTGAGATCCACGCCGCGCAAGGCCTTCACGCCGGGGAATGTTTTGCTCACGCCTCGGACAGCCAAAAGTGGAGCGCCGCCCATCTTCGACATTGTGCTTTTAACTCAGTGTTGGGTTGGGAAAATTTCCTCGATCTTCGCTCGCATCACCGCCGCGTCGGGTTCGATCCCGGTCCAATACTGCACGCCGATGACACCTTGATTCACGAGCATTCCCAGACCGTCGAGCGTTTGGCAACCCTGCGCCTCGGCTTCGCGCAAAAAAGTTGTTAAAGCAGGATTGAAGACGACGTCGGCGACCACCATTCCGGGTAAAAGTGAATCCTTCACGACCGGAACGCGGGCGGCTTCGTCGTAGAGCCCGATCGAGGTCGCGTTGATCACGATGTCCGTCCCGCGCGGCACCGCGTAGTCGCCGCGCCAGACGGTGAGTTGCGCATTGAGCCGCAGCTTCTCCTGAAGCAGCAGGACCAGCGCGGTGCCGTGCGGTTCGGAGCGGTTCACGATCGTGATCCGGCCCGCTCCGGCGAGGCCGAGTTCCACCGCGATGGCCCGCGCGGCACCCCCGGCGCCGAAGATGATCACGCTGCGGCCGGCGGGATCGACGACTTCCCGCAGCGACTTGAGGAAGCCTTTGCCGTCGGTGTTTTCGCCGATCAACTGATCACCGCGCCGGACCACGCAATTCACCGCGCCCATGACCTCCGCGGACTGGCCGAGCCCGTCGAGAAATGGGATCACGGCGACCTTGTGCGGCAGGCTGCAATTGAACCCGCGGAATCCCATCGCCTTCGCCCCGAGCACCGCGGACCCGAGACCCGCCGGCGTCACTTCCAGATTGATGTAACGCCAGTGGAGCCCGTGGTGGGCAAAGGCGGCTTCGATCATCGCCACGGTCGGATTGCCCGCAGCGCCCTGGGACATGGAGCCGACGAGTTCGTGAAGGAAGTTGGATTGAGCCATGGGCAGCGGCGTTTACTTCAGCGCGGGGTCGACCCTTGCGTCAGCCTGCTTGTAGAGTTTGGTGGGAATGAGAATCTCGCTCGGCACGGGGTCGCCATTCGAGTGCTTGAGGATCGCGGCGACGATCTGCTGTCCCATTTTTTCGGGGAACTGAATCGGGTCGGCGTAGATTTTTCCATCCTTGATCGCCTGCCTGCCTTCGGGCTGGCCGTCGAAGCCGACGATCGTCACCTGTTTCACGCGGCCCGATTTTTCCACCGCAGCGCGGGCTCCGAGGGCGGCGGGATCATTGATCGCGAAGATGCCGCGCAGATCCGAGTGCGCCTGCAGCGCGTCTTCCGCGGCCTTGTAGCCGGCGTCCTTCGCGCCGCCGCTTTCGAGTTCGGTCACGATGTCGATTTTCGGCGCGCCGGAGGCGTTGTGCGCTTCGATCACCTCGCGGAATCCCTTCACCCGGAGCTGGCAGGACTCGGCCTGTTTGAAGTGCAGGACGGCGACTTTTCCGCCGCTTTCGCCGAGGACTTCGATCATCGCCTTGGCGGCTTCCCTGCCGCCGCCAAAGTTGTCCGTCGCGACCTGGGTGACGATCTTCACGCCGGGTTCATTGCAGGGGATATCCACGGTGAAAACCGGGATGCCCGCGCGATTCGCCTGCTGGATGACGGGGACGATCGACTTCGAGTCGCACGGGCTGAGCACGATCGCGGCGACCTTTTTCACCACGAAATCGTTGATCTGATTGCTCTGCTTGGCCACGTCCTTGTCGCCGCTCACGAGGATGGATGCGAAGCCGTGTTTCTGGCCCTCGGCGCTGATCGTGTCGCCGATGACTTTGAAGAATGGATTATCGAGCGTGAGCATCGAGATGCCGATCGTGGGCTGGTCTGGGTTGATGGTTGCGGTGGGAGTGCTGGGTTTGCAGCCGACGATCGCTGACATCGCCGCCGCACACAGAAGGGTGTGGAGCTTCATTTTGGGGGTGGTGGTGCATCCTTTCTTGGACGCACTACTTTCAGCAATTAAAACCTCGCCCGATTTCGCCCTGCCGCCGAAATGAACATTCGCCACCACCCCGCTGACTAACCGCGCTCCGCCATGAAATCCCTCCCCGCCACCTTCCTCGCCCTTTCCTGCCTGCTCACCGCGCTCACCCTCGCTCAGGATGACCCCGCGAAGACCGAGGCGAAAAAACCGACCGAACAAAAAGACGAGCCGAAAAAGGAAGAGAAACCGAAGGAAGAGAAACCCAAGGAGCACGCGGGGAAAGTGACGCTCGGTGGCGCGGAAGTGCGCTACCTCGCGCAGACCGGCACGATCCCGATCTTGAAAGACGATGGAGCCCCGCGCGCGAGCGTCTTCTATGTCTACTACGCCGCCACCGATGCCGACGGGAAGCGGCTCGCGGCAAAGGATCAGGCGAACCGGCCGATCACCTTTTTCTTCAATGGCGGACCCGGTGCCTCCTCAGTGTGGCTGCATCTCGGCGGGCTCGGTCCGCGCCGGGTGGACCTGCCACCCGAGGGCCTCTCGCCGGCCACCGCCGCGCATGTGGTGGACAATCCGAATTCCATCCTCGACGCCAGCGACCTCGTCTTCGTCGATCCCGTGAGCACCGGCCTGAGCCGCGCGGCGAAGGGCGAAAAGCCCGAGCAGTTTTTCGGCGTGGACGAGGACATCCAGTCGGTCGGCGAATTCGTGCGCCTCTTCACCACGCGCGAGCAGCGCTGGAGCTCGCCGAAATATTTCTGCGGCGAAAGCTACGGCGTGCTCCGCGTGGCCGGCCTCGCCCAGTACCTCCAGGAGAAACACGGGCTCTACGCCGAAGGGCTCGCGCTCATGTCGGGATTGGTGAATTTCGGCACGATCGGCGCCGAAGCCGGCAACGACCTGCCCTACCTCACCTTCCTCCCTACGTTCACTGCCACGGCGCACTTTCACAAAAAACTCCCGTCCGATCTCCAGGGCGATCTCGCGCAATCCGTCGCTGCGTCGCGCGCTTTCGCGCAGGGCGACTACGCCCTCGCGCTGCTTCAGGGGAGCTATCTTCCCGACGCGCAGCGCCAGCGCATCGCCACGCAGGTCGCGCGTTTCACCGGTCTCAGCGTCGAGCAGATCCTCGATCAGGATCTGCGCATCGAGCCGTCGTTTTTCCGCGAGATGCTGCTGCGCAAGGAGGGCAAAATCCTCGGCCGCTTCGATGCCCGCGTTACCGGCGAGGATGGCGACCGGTCCGAGCAGCGGCCCGAGTTCGATCCGTCCTTCTCAAACATCGTCGGCGGATTTTCCTCCGCCGTGAATGCCTACGTGCGCGGCGAACTCGGTTACGAAAGCGACCACCCCTACCACGTGCTCAATGGCCTCCCCTGGAAATACAACGGCTTCGAAGGCCGCTTCATCTCCACCGAGGGCAAGCTCGCCCAGGCGCTGAAAAACAATCCGCGCCTCCGCGTCGTCGTCCTCACCGGCTACCGCGACCTCGCCGTGCCCGAGGATTCAATGCGCTACAGCCTCTCCCATCTCACCCTGCCGAAATCCACCCGCGCGAACATCGCCTTCCAGCACTACGAGAGCGGCCACATGATGTACCTCTATCTCCCCGACGCCGAGAAGCTGCGCCGGGATCTGCTCGAATTCATCAAACCGCCGGCGCGCTGACGCCGCGCGCTACTCCTTCGGATAATCCCGCCACAGCCAGCGCAGCGTGTCGGGCAGCAGCGAGGCGCCGTGCTTCGCGCTGTGGTTGCCCGTGCCGAGCACGAACTGGTGATCGTAACCCGCGAACTTCAGCGCCGCAGCCATGTCCTGATTCGAGAGCGGCCAGTTGCCGTGGAGATTGTCGAGGTCGTTGAGTCCGTCCTGCAGAAACACGCGCAGCGGCTTGGGTTTGTCCTTCGTCTGGCGAATGAGCGCGGGGTAAACGTAGCCGCCGCGGATGTTCGTGAAGCTGCCGATCCAGCTCACCACTTTCCGAAACGCCTCCGGCTTCTCCCACGCGACGGTGAACGCCGCGATCCCGCCGCTCGACGCGCCGCCGATGCCCCAGCCGTTCGGATCTTTCGTCACGTTGAGATCCTTCAGCGCCACGGGCAGGAGTTCTTCCAGGAGAAAGCGCGCGTTCGCATCGCCGAGCGAGTCGTACTCGAAGCTGCGGTTGCTGCGGTCTTTCGCGCCGGGTTGCGTGGCTTTGATGTTCCCCGGATTGACGAAGACGCCGATCGTCACGGGCATCTGTTTTTTCGCGATGAGATTGTCGAAGACCACCGGCACGCGCGTCCCGCCGTCCGGCTTCTGGTAGCCGCCGCCGTCGAAGAAAACCATCAGCGCCGCGGGCTTCGCGGCGTCGTATTGCTTCGGCACGTAGACCCAGTAGTCGCGCGTCGTGTCGGGGAAAATCTTGCTCGCGTCGAACGTCGCCTTGCGGACCTCGCCATGCGGCACCTCCTGCGGCTGGGAATCGGGGCCGAGCACGTAATCCTCCGCGGCGAGAGCGGTGGCGGCGAGGGCGAGCAGGCATGGGAGGAAACGCATGCAACGTGTTTGCACGCTCCGCGCTGAAGCTTCAACGCCGGAAGTGCGGCCGGCGCCGCGCGGGCGTTGTTGGAGGACGTGCCGGGACTCGAAAACGCCTGTCATCCCGAGCGGAGTGTAACGAAGCCGAGGGACCTCGGCAGCGAAGGAATCGCACGATCTCCAGGAACCCGAGGTCCCTCGACTTCATTCTGGTCGCATGGGCTCCCTCGACTCCGCTCGGGATGACAGGCTTTCTGGACTTTCGCTCGACCCTCTGGCGGGTTCATCCTTGGCAGCTCCGGCGGCATTTGCGATCAAGAGCCGCGGTAACTCCCTGGCACCATGCACATCCCGCAGACCGAGGTCATCCTGCGACACCACGGCGCCGAGCTGGCGCGCGTCACCCTGCCGCCCGGCGAATACGTCATCGGCCGCCATCCCGACGTCGAGATCTTCGCCGACACCCCGCTCATCTCGCGCCAGCACGCGCGGCTCACCATCAACTACGATCACCTCCTGATCGAAGACCTCGGCAGCAGCAATGGCACCTTCGTCAACGACCAGCCCATCGCGGAACCCACGCGCCTTTTCCCGAATCAAACCGTGCGGCTCGGGCCGGACATCACCATCGAATTCCACCGCCAGCGCGCGCCGGACGATCCGAGCGTGAGCCTCGCGCCCGCGCAGCAGACCATCCGCCGCTTTCTCCCCGAGGAAGTGCTCGGGGGAAAGCGTTACGCCATCGGCAACGTCGTGGCGCAGGGCGGCATGGGCGCGATCCTCGACGCACAGCAGGCGGCGATGAAACGGCGCGTGGCGATGAAGGTGATGCTGGAGAGCGCCGACCCGGCGGACGTGGCGCGCTTCGTCGAGGAGGCGCAGGTCACCGGGCAGCTCGAGCACCCGAACATCGTCCCCGTCCACGAGCTGGGCGTGGATGAAAACGACCAGCTTTTCTACACCATGAAAATGGTGCGCGGGATCACGCTCAAGAAAGTGCTCGAGCTGATCCGGGAGGGTGTCGAGGCCACGGTAGCGAAGTATCCGCTGCCCGCGCTGCTTACCATCTTTCAGAAAGTGTGCGACGCACTCGCCTTCGCGCACAGCCGGGGCGTCATCCACCGCGACCTCAAGCCGGAGAACATCATGCTCGACGACTTCGGCGTGGTGCTCGTGATGGACTGGGGATTGGCGAAAGTGCTTTCACGTGGAGGCCATCGCGGTGTCGCTCCCCCGGCCCCCGGCCCCGACGGCGCGGGGCCCCCCCTCGGCCGCTCCACCGTGCATTCCGCCCGCGCCGCTGAACCCGAGTTAGGGTGCACGATGGCCGGCAGCATCATGGGCACGCCGCAATACATGGCCCCCGAGCAGGCGCGCGGCGAGATCGACGCGCTCGACGCCCGCACCGACATCTACGCCCTCGGCGCGATCCTCTACACGATGCTCACCCTGCGCCCGCCCGTCACCGGCGCAAACGTCCGCGAAGTCATCGACAAAGTAGCCCGCGGCGAGATCGAGCCCCTGGGTAGGGTGGGCGTCCCGCCCGCCGAGCGGCGCATCTTGCACCGCGATCTTTCGGCGCCGGAAAGT
>JANPHH010000183.1:0-2200 GCA_031424375.1 Chthoniobacter sp.
GGCATCGCGAAGCTCGACAGCCTCGCCGACCACTACGGCCCGCTGACCTTCCTCTTCCCCGGCCAGCCCAAGCCCGTCTTCCACAACGACCGCGTCGCCGTCACCCGTGAAGCCGCCGACTGCCTCGCGACGTGCTTCCGCAAATTCCGCAAGCGCGGCGTGGACCAGCCCACCGCCCAGCGCTCATCCTGCAGATGCTCGTCTCCCTCTTCGCCGAGGACATCGACCTGCTCCCGAAATACTTCGTCACCCAGCTCCTCGACGACATCTCCTCGCCCGCTGACAGCTACGATCTGCTCGGCGGCCTCTTCGAGGCGATGAACACGAAGCCCTCGCCCACCGGCGGGCGGTTCAAGGGCGCTGCGTATTTCAATGGCGGCCTTTTCGCCGAGCCCGCGCGGCTGGAACTCCACGACCTCGAACTCGTCGCCCTGCGCAAGGCCACCACCTCCGACTGGAAAAAGATACAGCCGGAAATCTTCGGTACCCTCTTCGAGCATTCGCTCGACGACGGCACCGTGGAAGGCACGCGCGACGAACGACGCGCCACCGGCGCACACTTCACGCATCCCGCCGACATCATGAAGATCGTCGGCCCCACCATCGTCCAGCCGTGGCGCGAGCAGATCGAAAGTGCCAATACCTTCAGGCGCCTGCGCGACATCCGCGACCGGATGCAGCAGTTCCGCGTGCTCGATCCCGCCTGCGGCTCGGGCAACTTCCTCTACATCGCCTACCGTCGGCGTGATGTCTGGCCACACGGGATTCGTCCTGAGCACAAGCGAGTGCGACGCGATGATTAAGAAGGAGCCGCGATGTGCTGAGGTAGTCGTGCCTTATCTAATCGGTCGCAAGGTCGTCAGCGGAGATGGGACACCTCAACGATGGATTATTGATTTCCGCGACCGAAACATCTTGGAAGCGCAGTCCTATTCCGCACCGTTCGCTCACATTCAGGAGCAGCTTCTACCTGATGTAAAAAAGAAGGCAGAGGAAGAACACGGAGACGAATCCGCGCGCAGGCTGCACTTAGGCGAGCGCAGAATCTTGCGGCCATATCAGGGGGCAGGGCCGAGAGCCGCTCGGACTGACGGATTAGTCAGCGCAAGGCGGCGACGTAGTCGTCGATCACCTGCTCCAGCACGGCGAGCGGGACGTTGCCGGTCTGGAGGACGGTGTTGTGGAATTCCTTGAGCGAGAATTTTCCGCCGAGCGCCTGCTGCGCCTTGGCGCGGAGTTCGAGGATTTTCAACATGCCGATTTTGTAGGCGCAGGCCTGGCCGGGGTTCATCACGTAGCGTTCGGTCTCGGCGGCGGAGATGCCGTAGTCGATGGCCTGCTGGCGGGTCCAGTGCTGCGTGTGAAGGCCGGTGTCGGCGACGAGGCGTTTGGCGCGGAAGAGTTCGCCTTGGAGCTGGCCGAGGTGTCCGGGGATGTCGCCCTCGTACCAGCCGTTCTCGGCGGCGAGCTGCTCAGCGTAGAGCGCCCAGCCTTCGGAAAAGGCGGAGCCGCCGGTGAAGATGCCGTCGCGCCGGTAACGCGGCAGGCTGTCGGTCTCGCGCTGGAGCGCGATCTGGAAATGGTGCCCCGGCACACCCTCGTGATAGACGAGCGTGCGCATGCCGAGGATGCCGAAAGTCGGGCCGGGCAGCGGCGCCCAGAAGACGCCGGGCAGGGAGCCGTCCTTCGCCGGCGAGGTGTAGTGCGCGGCGGCGGTCTTCTCGGTGAAGGCGGGCTCGCGGCGAACCTCGACGAGGGCCTTGGGACGTAGGTCGAAGACGAGCGCGGCGCGCTTTTCCGCGTCGCGGAGAATGGCGGTGTATTTCTCCAGCAGCACGGGGCGTGGGTCGGGTGAGGCGGGCGGCTGTGAGTCGAGGTTCAGCTTATCATAGCGTTCCTTGATGCCGCCCTCGGTGTAGCCGAGCTGGCGGAAAAGGACGTCCATCTCCTGCTCGATGCGTGCGACTTCGCGGAGGCCGATGGCGTGGATTTCGTCGGCGGGGAGTTCCGTCGTGGTGAAGCGGCGGAGCGCATTCGCATAGGCCTTGTCGCCGCCGGGCAGACGCCACAGTCCGGCGTCACTTTTCGCGAGCGCGAGCTGCTCCCGGAGCATGGCCTGCGCGCGCTGGAAGGCGGGGAGCACGGACTTCGTGACGGTGGCCGTGGCGGTGGCGACGAACTTTGCGCGGTCGTCCGGGGT
>JANPHH010000184.1:0-21877 GCA_031424375.1 Chthoniobacter sp.
CTTGTTTAGCCCGGCGAAGAGCGCGTATTGACGCTGACCCCGCGCGACGACCTTCGCCGCGCCGGCGTGATTCAAGTCGGTGCCTTCATGCCAGATGCCGGCGAGCGCGTGATTGCCGCTCTCGCGAATGGCCCACACCACGACGCTCACCGATTTGCCCGCGCCCTTGATGTCGATGGGCGAATCATGCAACCGCGCGCGCGGCACGAAGAGGAACGGTCGAAACGTCTTGTCCTCCTCCTTGCGCATGCGAATCGCCTGCCCGAACGGCCCGCGACCGAGCAACGGGAAGTCGGCATACGCCGCCTCGCGCCCCTCGCCCCAGTAGTCTCTGATGTAGTTTCCGGCATCGAGAGCGAAGTCATTCGTTGCGCCCTGTGGCACATGCGCGGTGAAACGATGTACGCCCGCCGGCTCACGCTTCACGAAGTCCCAGAAGGCGACGCAGCCGGGTGTGTTCATGACAGTGGCGACGCGGTCGGTATTGGTGTCGGCGGCGTGCGCGGTTGAGATGGCGAGGATGAGGGCGATGCGTTTCATAAAGTAGCTGCGGCTTTAGCCGCATTGTGTTTCTAGATATTCGGCTAAAGCCGAAGCAACTTTGAACACCCTGCTCCCGTTGCCCACGGCATACTCACTCGCGCGCAGGCTGGCTTTGATGGGGTTTTCAGCGATGTAGCGGCGGGTGCTGCCACTGAGCTTCGCTGCGGACGATGAGGTCAAACGGCTCCTTTTGCCAAAGCGCACCGCCGCGCCCGAGTGCTGCGTGCATTGTTTCGCCCCGTTGGGGCTCGGTTTCATTTTTTCCTGTGCTCAGGGCGGCGCTCGTTCCTCGCTTGCCCTGAGCTGGCTTGTCGCAGGGCCGTTGGCCCGCAATTCATGGACTCACTTTGAATCAAGCCCCGGGTTTGGAGGCGCGTGGATTCGGCGTTGCAATGCCCGTGCGGTTCGCCAATCAGATGGGAGCGACTTTTGAACTCTCCGCTTTGCGTGTCGGTATGAGAATTTCCCCCCTACTTTTCCTCGTCACGATGGCGGCATCGGCACAGGCCGCGAACGCTGCGAGGCCGGGCGGGCTTCCGCCGAATGTCGTCATCTTCTTTTGCGACAATCTCGGCTACGGGGACACTGGGCCGTTTGGCTCCACGCTGCATCGCACGCCGAATCTCGACCGGCTCGCCGTGGAAGGCCGGAAGTTCACTCACTTCTACACTTCGGCGAATGTCTGCACTCCGTCGCGCGCGGGATTGATGACGGGGTGCTACGCGCAGCGCGTGAGCCTTTTTCAAAATGTCCGCACAGGCTCGGTGCTGCAGCCGGGCGAGCCGATCGGGTTGAATCCCGAGGAGGTCACGATCGCCGAGGTGCTGAAGCCCGCGGGGTATGCCACGATGCTCATTGGCAAATGGCATCTCGGGGATCAGCCGCCGTTCCTGCCGACGCGGCAGGGGTTCGATCATTACTTTGGCATTCCTTACAGCGACGACATGACGGAGCGCCCCGGGGAAAAGTGGCCGCCGCTGCCGCTCATGCGCGACGAGGTGGTGATCGATGCGCCGGCGGATCGCGATGAACTCACGCGGCGCGAGACGGAGGAGGCGATTCGGTTCATCACCGCGCAGCGGGCGCAGCCGTTTTTCCTGATCATCTCGCACGCGATGCCGGGCAGCACGAAGGCGCCATTTTCCAGCGCGGCCTTCCGCGGGAAGTCGCGCAATGGTCCGTATGGCGATGCGGTCGAGGAGCTCGACTGGTCGGCGGGCGAGGTGCTCGCGGCCTTGAAGCGGCTCGGCCTCGAGGAGAAAACGCTCGTCGTCTGGACCTCGGACAATTCCGCCACGCGCCGCGATCCTCCGCAGGGCAGCAACGCGCCGCTGACGGGATTCATGGGCACTGCGGCGGAGGGCGGAATGCGCGTGCCATTCCTCGTGCGCTGGCCGGGGCATGTGCCGGCGGGGACCGTCTGCGAAGAGCAGGCGACGATGATGGACCTGCTGCCGACTTGCGCGTTCCTCGCGGATCGCAGCCCGCCGAAAGACCGCGTGATCGACGGGAAAAATATCTGGCCGCTCATCGCCGGAGAGCCGGGAGCGAAGACTCCGCACGAGGCTTTTTTCTATTACCACCTCGATCAACTCCTGGCCGTCCGGTCCGGACCGTGGAAGCTCTACGTGCCATTGGAACGACAACGCACGCGAGCTGGGACGGAGCCCAAGGAAGCCCGTTCACCAGCGCGCCTTTTCAACGTGGTCGGTGACCAATCCGAGGCCCGCGACGTTGCCGCGGAGCGTCCGGAGGAAGTGGTGCGGTTGCTGGCGCTCGCGGAAGGCGCGCGCAAGGAACTGGGCGACCTCGACCGGCTCGGCACCGGACAGCGTCCCGCCGGATGGGTGTTCAATCCCCAGACGCAGCGCCTGCCGGAAAAGCGATAGCCCGTTCAACGTCCCTGCGACTCGTCTCCGCCCGGCTCACCTAGTCGCGAGTCCTTCAGCAGTAACCGGCCTCCGGATCTGATTGCGGGCGCGCCTCTCCGCGATCTGGAGAGAGCTCCGTCCCATGGCCGACCCGGGCGCGGTGTGATCGCGGTGGATGCCTACGCCAGCAGCCCGCGCATGTAGGTGGCGGGGACGAAATTCTCGATCAGCACCTGCGTCTGGCCTTCGCGATGGAGGCGCACTTGCGGGACGTTGATCTCGGGCGTCTTGCTCGGCGAGAAGAGGATGTCATCGTGGGTGGCGTTCTTCTTGTTCGCGAAGCGGTCGGGCGTGAGCGTGCCGCCGAGATGGTCGCTGCGGCCGGTGGCCACGTGCAGGGTGCCGAGGATTTTTTCGTCCTGAATGTCGCGGCCGGAAACGGGCAGTTCCTGGGTGCCGAAGCCGAGTTCGCCGAGCTCGCCGGTGACGGGGTCGCTGGTCAGCTTGTGGTTGTGCTCGTCGATGGTCGCCTGGCTGCCGCGGAGCAGCGTGGAGCGGAAGATGCGGCCGACTTTCACCTCCATGAGGCCGATCGTGCCATCTTCGTATTTGTGCGGGAACTGGCCATGGGCGTCGGCGGGAACGTAGTAGATTTCGCCGGCGGGGAGATTGGCCACGTCGGGGCCGCCGCGGCAGAGGCCGTGGCTTTTCTGCGCCTCCTGCTGGGCGAGCTCGAGGCGCAGGGTGTAGGCGGTGTTGTCGAACTGGTAGTCAATCTCGACCCAGTCCGCGCGGGTCATGCCGAGGCGTAGTTTTTCGGCCTGCACGCTCACCTCATTGTAATCCACGGCGAGACCGGAACTGAGGATGATCTGATTCACCCCGTGCAGCGTGGCGCCGCGGAAGCCGAACTGCTTTGCAAAGGCGGTGAGCGGTGCGGTGGCGGAGTAGGTGGAGATGCAGAGAATAATGTCGAACTTCCGATAAACGTCCGCGGCCAGGTCGATCTCGCGACCATCGACGGCGTAGCCTTTGTCCGGCAGATCGAGGTTGCTGCCGCCGGTGATTTCGTAGGCGAAGAAGTCGCCGCCAGTGAGGCCGAGTTCCTTCATCACGCCGCCGTGCAGACCTTGGTAGAAAACATCGTGCGCATTGCGCTGGATGGAGAGGTCGGGGTTCGCCAGGAAGCCGAAGCCCTTCACGTCGCGCGGGTCTTCGAGGTCGATGAGGATGCAGACGCGTTCGCTGCCGGTCGGGGCGAAGACGGTGCGCAGCAGTCGGGTGAGGTCGAAGGGCGGAAAGCTGCGCGTGGCGGCCACGCCGCGAGTTTCGGTGATGGTGGACATAGTGTGGGTAGTTACGACGCGGTGACGCGCCGGGATGCGCGCAAGCCGTCGGGATGGGATTCGAGTGTCGGCTGGCGGCCGGTCTTCCGCAAAAGCAAAATGCCGCGCCGGGCAATCTCCGCTTGCCACCGCGCCGCAGGCGCGAGAAGGGCACGGATGTTCTGGCGCACGGCCACCCGCACTTTCGATCTCACGCACCGCGCGCTCATCATGGGCGTGGTGAATGTGACGGCCGATTCGTTTTCCGACGGAGGGCAGTTCGTCGAAGTGGAACAAGCGGTGGCGCATGCGCGGCAGCTCGCAGCGGAAGGCGCGGAGATCATCGACATCGGCGGCGAATCCACGCGCCCCGGCGCCGCGCCCGTGACCGAGGAAGAAGAATTGCGGCGGGTGATACCAGTCATCGCAGCGTTGAACGAAATCTGGCGAGAACCCCCGCTCCTTCGCGGCGGGCGGCTCTCAACTCTCAACTCTCAACCATCAACTTTCCCCGTCCTCTCGATCGACACGCGCAAACCCGCCGTGGCCCTCGCCGCGCTGCGACTCGGTGTGGGAATCGTGAATGACGTGGGCGGGCTCCGCGAACCGGCGATGCGCGAAGCGGTGCGCGAGCACGGCGCGGGGGCCATCGCCATGCACATGCAGGGCGAGCCTCAGACGATGCAGGCGGCGCCGCATTACGCGGATGTCACGGCCGAAGTCCGGGAATTTTTTCGACAAACTTTTGAGGCGTCCGTAACCTGCGGGATTGCTCCCATGTGTCTCGCTTTCGATCCAGGAATTGGCTTTGGAAAAACCGTCGAGCACAACCTTGCCCTGATCCGGAATCTCGATTCCATGCGGGTCGGCGGGCGGCCCGTGGTGCTCGGCGTTTCGCGCAAGAGCTTCCTCAGCCGCGTGCTCGGATCGACCGCGCTGGAGGATCGCGCGTGGCCCACCGTGGCACTCACCAGCTATGGCCGCGAGCGGGGCGCGTCGGTCTTTCGCGTCCATGCCGTGCGCCCGAACGTCGAGGCGCTGCGCATGACTGAGGCCATGCTTTTGTCCCCAGACACCGCCGCGGCATGATCCTCGCCGAGTTGCTCAACTTCCTCGGCGATCACTGGGCCGATGCGATCGAGATCGCGCTGCTCACTGTGGCGATCTACTACTCGTGGCGGCTGCTCCAAGGTACGCGCGGATCGAACGTCCTCGCCGGTCTGGTCACTCTCTTTCTCGTCGTCACGCTGACCTCGCAGATCATCGGCCTGCCGGTGATCAGTTGGATTGCCACGCGCCTGTCTGCGGTGCTCGTCATTGCGTTGCTCATCATTTTCCAACCGGAGCTGCGGCGCGGTCTCGCGGCGCTCGGCAGCCATCGCATCTTTTTCCCCGCGCGGAAGACGCCCGCCGCGATCGACCAGCTCGCGGAGATCACCTTCGAGCTGTCGAACCGCCAGCTCGGCGCGCTGCTCGCGATCGAGCGCAGTCAAAACATCGAGGCCTTCGCGCAGAGCGGAGTGCCGATCGATGCGGTGCTCTCGCCGGAACTGTTGGTCAGCATCTTTTTCCCCAAGACGCCGCTGCACGATGGCGGCGTGATCATCCGCGAAGACCGCGTGGTCTCGGCCGCGTGCATCTTCCCCGTGAGTCAGCAGGTGGACCTCGATCGCTCGCTCGGCCTGCGTCACCGCGCCGCGCTCGGCCTCGCGGAGGAAAGCGATGCCGTGATCGTCGTGGTGTCCGAAGAGACGGGCATCGTCTCGATCTGCCACGGCCCGACCATCGACCGCAACTTTGACCCCGAGAGTTTCAAGGAGCACCTCGGGCTTCTCCTCGCTTCAAGCCATGAAAAAACTGATCCTGAACAACTGGCTGCCAAAATGCGTGTCGCTGCTACTCGCCATCGTGCTGTGGGCGGTGATCAAAAAGAACGTCGAGACAACCCGCTCGCCTTTTAGAGACGAATTCAATGCCGACAGCCGCTTCCAGATCGACGCCAGCCGCTATGCCAAACCGAAAAAGTGAACCGGCGGCGAACCTCGCCGTCGCCGAGAAACCGCGCCGCATCTTCGGCACCGATGGGGTGCGCGGCACGGCGAACATCGAGCCCGTCACCGCGGAAACCGCGCTGAAGCTGGGCCGCGCGGCTGCGCATGTCTTCGGTGAAATCGCCGAGCGCACCCGGCAGGGCCATCGCACCACCGTGGTAATCGGCAAGGACACCCGGCTCTCCGGCTACATGCTGGAGAATGCACTCGCCGCGGGCGTGATGTCGCTCGGTGCCGACGTGCTGCTCATCGGTCCGCTCCCCACTCCCGGAGTCGCTTACATTACTCGCTCGTTGCGCGCCGATGCCGGCATCGTGCTCAGCGCGTCGCACAATCCTTACGAAGACAACGGGATCAAATTTTTCCGCCACGATGGCTACAAGCTCGACGACGAGATCGAGAAGCGGATCGAAAATCTGGTCTTCAGCGGCGAGATCGAAGCGATCCGCCCGACCGCCGGAAAGATCGGCCGCGCCACCCGCATCGATGATGCACTTGGTCGATACGTGGAATTTGCGAAGCAGAGTTTTCCGCGCGGGCACACGCTGGAAAAGCTGCGCGTCGCGATCGATGTGGGCAATGGCGCCGCCTACAAGTCCTCGCCCTGCATTCTCCGCGAACTCGGCGCTGACGCGATCGTGGTCCACAACACGCCAAACGGCCGCAACATCAACCGCGACTGCGGCAGCACCTACCCCGAGGAGATTCAGCGCATCATGCGTGAAACCAAGGCCGACGTGGGCATCAGCCACGACGGCGACGCCGACCGCGCGATCCTCTGCGATGAAAATGGCGAGATCGTGGATGGCGACGAGATCATGGCCATCGCCGCGATCGATCTGCTGAAGCAAGGCCGCCTCGCCAAGAACACGCTCGTCGCCACGGTGATGAGCAACTTCGGCCTGAACGAAGCGCTCGAAGCGCACGGCGGCAAAGTCGTGCGGACGAAAGTGGGTGACCGTTACGTCATCGAAGAGATGATGAAGCACGACCTCAATGTGGGCGGCGAACAAAGCGGGCACATGATCTTCCGCGACTTTAGCACCACGGGCGACGGGATCGTCAGCGCGCTGCAGATTCTTCGGATCATGGTGGAAACCGGGCAACCGCTCAGCGAACTCCGCAAGTTGCTGAAGAAATATCCGCAAGCGCAGCGGAACTTGAAGGTGCGCGAGAAGAGGCCGCTCGAGGAACTGCCGCACGTCACGAAGCTCGTTGAGGAAGCCGAGCGCGAACTCGCTGGTGCCGGTCGCGTGTTGCTGCGTTACAGCGGCACGGAACCAAAGATTCGCCTGCTCATCGAGGGTCGCGATGGCGACCGAATCAATGCGCAGGCCGACCAGATCGCCGGCGTGATTCAGGAAGCGATCGGGGCGTGACGCCGCGGGCGATTTTCTCCGGATGAATCTTTTCCTCACCGGCACCGACACCGGCGTCGGGAAAACCTACGTCGCCGCGCTACTCGTCCGCGCGCTGCGTGCGGCGGGGGTGGATTGCGTCGGATTCAAACCCATCTGCTGCGGGGATCGCGGCGATGCGGAGTTGCTCCACGCCGCCAGCGGCGGCGCGGTGGAGATCAATGACATCAACCCCGTGTGGATGCGCCCGCCGGCCGCGCCGTACACCGCGGCGATGATCGAGAATCGGTCGGTCGATCTCGCGCTGATTCGGGAGACGTTTGCCCGGCTGCGCGCCGCGCATCAGTCGATCATCGTCGAGGGTGTCGGGGGTTGGTTAGTGCCGATCGCGCGAGATTTTTTTGTGCGCGATCTCGCGGCGGAGTTCGCGCTTCCAGTCGCGGTGGTTTTCGCCAACCGCCTCGGCGCGATCAATCACACGCTGCTCACCGTCGAATCGATGCGGGCGGCCGGACTTGTTTGCGCGGGTTTGATTCAGAATCAGATGAACGAAACCGGAGCGGAGGAGACGATCGCTACGGCCACGAACCGGGGGGTGATCGAGGAACTCAGCGCGCTCCCGGTCCTTTTCGATATCGCTCATCGGCAGCGGGACCTTCGCCTCGCGGTGGCCTGAGCGGGTCTACCGAAACTCAGTCAGGAGATAAAATAGACCGCGGATTTGAAAGCCTGGCCTCGCTGCACTCGGTGCAGTACGGATTGACGCGGATTAGGATTCCGAAATCTGCGTCAATCTGCGCAATCCGCGGTCTCCTTTCCGACTTCCGGTACACCCTCTGAGAGGGTGTAGTCGAAACTGCGAAATGCATGTCATCCCGAGCGGAATGAAGGGAGCCTGAGCGACCGGAATGAAGTCGAGGGACCTCGGAGTGCCGGGAACTGCACGATCTCCCGAAGGCGGAGGTCCCTCGGCTCCGTTACACTCCGCTCGGGATGACAGGGCTTATCAAGAGGGCGTCTAAAGAGTCTGGTGGCGAGACGGTAGGGCGTCTGTGTCAGACGCCGGTCGGGCATCGTGCACCCGAAGAGGCGCATCACCCCAAGAGTGAGCGTCTCTTCACGGCTCCAGTGTTCGCTATTCCACCGACCCGAGCACCGTGAGGATCTGCCGTTCGCGCTCACGATGCACGGCTTCGTCGATCGCCGGACTGGCGGTGATCGCTGCGGGGAGATCGGGCAGCTTCACCCACGACCGGCAGCCGCCATACGCCGGCGCATCGGGAAAGACGAACGGCTGCGACAGCCGCGACGCCCGGACGAAAGCGAGGCTCACGCCGGGCGTGTCATCCTGGCGGAAACGCTTCTCGATTTCCGCCGGCTGCCAAAGGTGGAACGGCGCGAGACGCTGCACGATTTCCCAGTCCGTCACATCGCGCGTCCACTCGACCTGCACGCGGTAACGCACTTCGATCATCTCGTCGCCGCGAGTGGCGGGCAGCGGAGTGGTCGGCGGCAGTTTCAGTTTACTGACTTGTTCGTGAAAGAGGGTGGGGAAGAGGAGGAAGTCGTCGTGCTGAAAACGGAAGCCGGCGCGGCCTTCGGCGATGCCGCCTTTGCGCAGGATTACGCTCTGCTCGCCGCGGCCGAGGGCGTCGCAGATCAGGGTCCATTCTTTGAAACCAGTGCTCATGTGTGGCGGAATGATGACGGCATTCCGCTTCCGCGCTAAATCAATTTTCTTCCGCCACCCCACCTCCACCGCCATCCTTCCGCCCGCATGCGCTACAACATCGACCTGCACTGTCACTCGTGGTATTCGGGCGATGGCGTGAGTTCGCCTGAGTCGCTGATCGCGGCCGCCCGCGCAAAGGGGCTGCATGGTTTCGCTCTCACCGATCACAACACCAGCGATGGCTGCCGCTACCTGCTCGACAAAGGGCTGGTGCGCGAAGACGGCCAGCCGGTCGACGATTTTGTGATCATTCCCGGCGTGGAGGTGACGACCGCCGAGGGGCATCTGCTCTGCCTCGGCGTCGTGCTCCCTTTTTTGAAAGGGACGCCGGCACTCGAGGTCTGCCGGATGGTTCACGACCTCGGCGGCATCGCGATTCCGCCGCATCCTTACGATCTTTTCCGCGCGGGGATTCGCGAATCAGTGCTCGATACGCTGGAGATTGACGCGCTCGAAGTCTTCAACGCCGCGACGACCTTGAAGCGCTACAATCGCATGGCCTTCGACTACGCGAGCGACCGCAAACTGCCGATGACCGCGGGCAGCGACGCACATCACGAGTCCGCGATCGGCACGGCCTACACGATTCTCGAGACGGATGATTTTTCCGTGAAAGGGCTGCTCCACCAGATCACGAAGGGGACCGATTTGAACCAGCGTTATCTCTCGCCGAAGGACGCCTTCCGCAAGACGTGGAACAACTGGCTGCGCCTGCGCAAAAAGCGCGTCCATCAACCGCCAGAAACTCGCGGTGAAGGCTGATTTTTTCCGCAAAGCCCTGTAGGGCGTCCGTGCCAGACACCGGCGGGGTGAGCGCCTGCGGCGGTTTGGGAGGAGGCGTTTCGCAGAAACGCCCTACAGGCGCGCGGCTACGCTGGTCGTTGCCGACCGGTCGTTGAACTTCAGGTCTTCACCGAAGGTTGCATTCACAGCCGCTCCAACGCCCAGGCGAGCGACTTCATCGGGAGGCCGATGACGTTGTCGAAGCAGCCTTCGTGGAATTCGATCAAGTCGCCTTGATCGTCCTGCGCGGCGTAGGCGCCGGCTTTGTCCAGTGGGCCGATGCGGGCGTGGTAGGCGCGGATTGCGTTGTCGTCGAGGTCGCGAAAGCGGACGCGCGTGACTTCATTGAAGCCGGTCTCGCGGCGGGTCTCGCCGTGCACCAGCCAGACGCCGGACCACACTTCATGAGTCCGGCCACGGAGGCGGCGGATCATTTCCACGGCGTGATCGAGGTCGCGGGGTTTGCCGAAGATTTCTCCTTCGAAGGCCACGACGGTATCGGCGCCGATGACCGTCGCGCCGGGATGCTCCTTCGCGATCGCCTGCGCCTTGAGCCGCGCGTTGGCCAGCGTGACCTCCGCGGGCGTGAGATCGGGTGGGGCGATTTCTTCCACGGTCGGCGCGAGGACGATGAATTCGTAACCTTCGCGCTGCAGGAGTTCGCGGCGGCGCGGCGAGGCGGAGGCGAGGATGATCGGCGGCTGGCTCACGCGGTCAGGGCTGCGGTGGCGGTGGCGTCGACGGCAGTTCCTTGTAGTCCTTCGGCGCGGTGAAGATGCCGGGGTCTACCTTTTCCTCGGTGACGGAAAGCGTGGTGACGATCACCTTCTGCCCGCCCGTCTCCATCTGGATCTTCATCGGCAGGCCCGGCAGATCCTTGGTCCGCGGCGCAAGGCCGCCGCCGAGATTCGCGTCGGGCGCGTTTTCGAGAACGTCGAGCTGGGCGTTGATCGCGGCGAAATTCGGGTAACTCTTCGCCAGCCAGTAGGTCAGCTTTACCGTGCCCACGTCGGCGGAGAAAACGTCGCACGACTGGTCGCCGATTTTTTCCTTTTTCCCCGTCGCGACAAGCTTGGGCGCTTCGCTGGAACCGCGCGCCTTCTGGAGCTTTTCGTTGAGCGCCTTGCTCCGCGCGGCGTCGAGCGTCACGTAGCCGCGCTGGGCGTGGGACAGCGTGGTCGTCTCGCCGGTGGTGCGGTCCACGATCACACTGATCGCGCCGGCCACGTCGCAGCGCGCCTTGTTGTCCTTCACCCGCACCGTTTGTTCGCCCGACATGCCGGCGCCTTCGACCCGCTGCTTCACCACGAGATCCGCCCGGGCGTCGAGCGAGAGAGCGAGGACGATGGAGAGAACCATGGAGCGAACTGAGATCATACGATGGTGGGTGTCAGAAAACTTTGCCGAGCCTGTCATCCCGAGCGGAGTGTAACGCAGCCGAGGGACCTCTGCCTTCGGATGGTCGTACGACATTCGGGAATCCGAGGTCCCTCGGCTTCATTCTGGTCGCTTAGGCTCCCTTCATTCCGCTCGGGATGACAGGGGTTGCGGCGATTTCAGTCGGTCCTTCTCAGGCGCCGATTTGTTCGCGGTATTGGGCGGCGTCCTTGAGTTCGCCGTTGCTGCCGGCGTCGACGGCGAGCTTGAAAATCCAGCCTTCGCCGTACGGATCGGTGTTCAGCAGCGCGGGGTTTCCGGTCAGCGCGTCGTTCACCGCGGTGACGGTGCCGGCGGCGGGCGAATAGATGTCGCTCGCGGCCTTCACGGATTCCACCACGCAGATCTGCTCTTTCGCGGCGACCTTCTTTCCGACGGCGGGAAGCTCGACATAGACGATGTCGGTCAGTTCGGCCTGGGCGTGATCGGTGATGCCCACGGTGCCATCGGCGCGGAGCCATTCGTGGGATTGTGCGTAGTGGAGTTCGTCAGGAACGTTCATGTGGGTAAAAACTAGCTGGCCGTGCCCGCGCGGTGGAGCGGCTTTTTCTCGATCACGGCAGGGAAGCGGCGACCGCGCACGTCGATCTCGATCTCCTCACCGTTGCGCGCGAACTCCGTGGGAATGTAAGCCATGCCGATGCCGATTTTCAGCGTGGGCGAAAGCGAGCCGCTGCTCGTCTCGGCGATCTTCTCGCCGTTCTTGTAGACGCCGTAGTGCGAACGCGGGGGCGGGCTGGCGCCGGTCATTTTGAAAGGGACGAGCCGCCGCTTCACGCCCTCCGCACGCTGGCGGGCGAGGGGTTCCTTGCCGATGAAGTCGGGCTTGTTCAGGTCGACGAAGATGCCGAGCCCGGCCTCGATCGGCGTGGTGTCGGCGGCGAGATCGTTGCCATTGAGCGGGTAGCACATCTCGAGACGCAGCGTATCGCGCGCGCCGAGGCCGCAGGGCTTGATCCCAAACTCCGCGCCGCGGGCGAGGATGTCGTTCCAAGATTTCACCGCACGATGCGCCGGGCAGAAGACCTCGAACCCATCTTCGCCGGTGTAGCCGGTGCGGGCGATGAAGTAGGTTTCATCGTCGATCACCACGGCGAGGATTTCATTCCGCGCCGGGCGCGAATATTTCCCGCTGAAAAAAGCATCGAAAAGCTGGGCCGAACGCGGTCCCTGCACGGCGAATCCGGCGAAGTCCTCGCTGCGATTTCTGAAGTCGACACCGGGGTCGAGCCGCGGCTGCATCCAGGCGAAATCCTCGTCGATCTTCGAGGCATTCACGACCATGAGATACACGTCATCCGCGGTGCGGTAGACGATCAGGTCGTCGATCACGCCACCATTTTCATTGAGCAGGAGCGTGTATTGGCACTCGCCGACATCGAGACGGTCGACATTGTTGGTCAGGAGCCGATTCAGCCACGCGCTGGCGCCGGTGCCGCGGGCGACGAACTGCCCCATGTGCGAGATGTCGAACAGGCCGAGTCCGCCGCGGACCGCGTGGTGTTCCTCGAGGATTCCCGAGTATTGGACCGGCATCGACCAGCCGCCGAAGTCCACCATCTTGGCCCCGAGTCGCACGTGTTCGGCGTGAAGGGGCGTTTGTTTCAGCGGTGCGGTGGATTCGGACACGAGCGGCAGGCTAGGCGCGCGGCGGACGGTGTCTAGAGGGAAAAAGGTGCGCACTCACCGGTTGCTTTCGCTGCAGAGCGGGGAGACTCTGCGCGCCAAAATGAAGTGGATCGATCGCGCTGAACGAAATCTCAGCCACCTCGCCATCCCGCACCTGATCCGTTCGATCGGGCTGCTCAACGCGCTCGTTTTCATCCTCTACAAGGTCAACCCCGCGTTCCTCCAGTATCTGACGCTCGATCCGGCAGCGGTGCGCGCCGGTGAGTACTGGCGGGTGATCAGCTTCATTTTCATTCCGAGCATCGGCGGGCCGATCGTCGACTGGTTGTTCGCGGCGTTTTACATTCTCTACCTCTGGTGGATCGGCGACGGGCTGGAGGAAGCCCTCGGGTCTTTCCGCGTGAATCTCTACTACTTCATCGGCGTGCTCGGAACGATCGCCGCCGCGTTTTGGACCGGCTCGACCGGCTTCTCGACTGGGTTCTTGAACAGCTCGCTCTTCTTCGCCTTCGCGCGCTTTTATCCGGAAAACACGATTTACTTCATGTTCCTCATCCCCGTGAAAATCCGGTGGATGGCGTGGTTCTCCGCGGCGCTGATCCTGTTCGGTTTCGTATTCGGCGATTGGGATTACCGATTTGCGGTGATCGCCGCGTTTGCGAACTACTTCATCTTTTTCGGGCGTGATATTTTCCAGGAGGCGATCCTGCGGCGCGAAGTGGAGACGCGGCGGAAGCGGTTCGTCGAAGCGAACGTGGATGAAGATGAAGCCTTGCATCGCTGCACCGTGTGCGGGCGCACCGAGCAGGTCGCGCCGGACCTTGAGTTTCGCGTGGCGAAAGATGGGGAAGAGTATTGCGTCGAGCACCTGCCGAAGCCGCCAGTGCTTTCCTGAGCGCGGGGAACATCTTCGCCTGTCATCCTGAGCGGAGTGTAACGAAGTCGAAGGACCTCAGCCGTTGGATGATCGCGCGATTTTTGGCAATCCGAGGTCCCTCGGCTTCGTTACACTCCGCTCGGGATGACAGACGGTTTGGGATGATGGAGCCCCTTGGAAATACCATCGGACGGGAAACCGTTCGACATCAGTGGGCGTAGATTCTAACCACTCATGCCCATGCTTCTCCCGAAACCAGACAGCGCTCTGATCATCGTCGGCCACGGTTCGACGGTGAATCCCGACTCGAGCGCTCCCACCTTCGACCACGCCGAAGAGATCCTGCGGCGCGGCCTTTTCCGCGAGGTGCATTGTGCCTTTTGGAAAGAGGAACCCAGCATGCGGCAGGTGCTGCACATGGTGGAGGCGGACGAGGTTTACGTCGTGCCAAATTTCATCAGCGAAGGCTACTTCACCCGCACGGTGATCCCGCGGGAACTGGAACTCGCGGGCGAGATCACGGAGTCGAGTGGGCGGACGATCAAGTATTGCGAACCCGTCGGAAACCACGCGCAGATGACTGACCTCCTGCTCCGCCGCGCGCAGCAGATCGCACCCGGCGTTCCGACCGCGGAGACCAGTCTCTTCATCGTCGGCCACGGCACGAATCTGAACGACAACTCCGCGGTCGCCGCCAAGCGCGAGGTCGAGCGCATCGCCGCGCTCGGGATCTACGGCGAAGTGCTCAGCGCCTACATGGAAGAGGAGCCGCTCATCTCGAAGTGGGACGAATACTCCAAGTGCCCGAACGTCGTCGTCGTCCCCTTTTTCATCTCCGACGGACTGCACAGCTACGAAGACATCCCGGTGCTGCTCGGCATCGCGGAGGAGTCGCCCGGCGCGGCCAGCGCGAGCGGGGCGGAGATCTTCAGTCGCAATCCCTACCACCTCCGCGGGCGCACCCTTTTCTACGCCAGCGCCATCGGCACGGAGCCGCTCTTTGCGGATCTCATGCTCGAGCAGATTGCGGCATTCGACGCCCGGCACGGGACCATCCTCGTCAGCTAATGCGGCAGGTCACCGAGTACCTCGAGCGCTGGTTGGAAGCCGGCGGTCGCGAGGTCGGCGAAGTCGTGATCACTCCCGACGCCGCCGGCTACGAACTGCGCCACCACGCGGACCGCGAGGCCGCCGATCTCACCGCGCACACCAGCGCCGGAGCCGCGCGGCACCTCGCGAATGCC
Organism: Chthoniobacter sp.; assembly: GCA_031424375.1. Lineage (GTDB taxonomy): Bacteria > Verrucomicrobiota > Verrucomicrobiia > Chthoniobacterales > Chthoniobacteraceae > Chthoniobacter. The sequence goes on from JANPHH010000184.1 coordinate 14,851, forward strand.
GATGAGCACGGGAAATTCCGCCCGCTCAAAACCGCGCCGAATCTCCGCCGTGGCTGGTCGCTCCGCGTCGCCGATTTGCGCGAACTGCGCCGCGCGCTAGACTATTTCTACCCCGCGATGACGGGTGTGGGGGCCGCCCACGATCGCGGGGAACTGCGCCCGGTGCCGCTCCGCGAGACGCTCGCGCGCCAGACCGGCATGTATCGCGTGACGCAGCTCATCACCGACGAGCAGGCCCAGGAACTCATCGGCTGCACCTGCCGCGATGCGGACGGCTGCCTCAAGCGCATCCTGTGGGAACTCGCGCCCGGGCAGCCGATCACCACGCTCCCGCCGGAGAAATTGCACGCGCGTTCCGCGAAGACGGCGCTCCCCTTGCTTTGCCACGAAGCTTGCAATCTCCTCGTCGCTGCCGCACGCAGCGTCGTGAAGAAAGCCCAGAAGCCCGCATGATCCTCCGCGCGCGCACCGTCGTCACGATGGCCGGGCCCGTGATCGAGGACGGGGCCGTGGCGGTGGAAGGGAGTCGCATTGTCGAAGTCGGTCGGTTCGCCGACCTGGTCCACGGCAGCAGCGACGAAGTGCTCGACCTCGGCGAAGTCGCGCTGCTCCCCGGCCTGATCAACGCGCACTGCCATCTCGACTACACGATGATGCGAAACGCGATCGCCCGGCCGAAGAGCTTCACGGCGTGGGTCCAGCGGATCAATGCGCTCAAGCGCAGCCTCGACAGCGCCGACTACCTCGCCGCGATCGTGCGTGGATTTGCCGAGCTGAAGCGCTGGGGCACCACTTCGGTCTGCAACATCGAGGCGTTTCCCGAACTCATGATGGAACTCGGTCCGTCGCCGATCCGGACGTGGTGGTTCTACGAGATGATCGACGTGCGCCATCGCATCACCACGGATGACGTCGTCGCCGGCGCGTTGTCTTTTTTCCAGCACCGCGCGAATGCCCTCGACAGCTTCGGCCTCTCGCCCCACGCGTCCTACACCGCGTCCGTGTCGCTTTACCAACTCGCCAATGAATGCGCGACGGCCTTCACCATGCCGCTGACCACGCACGTCGCCGAGTCGGCGGAAGAGTTCTCGATGTTTCGCGATTCGCGCGGTGCGCTCTACGACTTCCTCACCTCGATCAAGCGGCCGATGAACGACTGCACGGGCGAGACGCCGTTCGGGCACTTGTGGCGGAGCGGCGCGATCCACGGGGGCTGGCTGCTCGTTCACATGAACTACCTGATCGAAGAGGACTTCCAGCTCCTCGCCAGCCTGCCGCGCGGCTCCACGCCGAGCATCGTGCATTGTCCGGGCAGCCATCGTTACTTCGGCCACGCGGACTTCCCCTGCCAGCGCCTGCACGAACTCGGCGTCAATCTCTGCATCGGCACGGACAGCCTCGCGAGTACGGATTCGCTGAGCCTCTTCGAGGAACTGCGCCACTTCAGCGGCGCCGAGCCGTGGCTCAGCGGCGAGCAACTGCTCCGCATGGTCACCACGAATCCCGCCCGCGCGCTCGGCCGCCGCGGCGTGCTCGGCGAACTCATCCCCGGAGCGCTCGCCGACTTGATCGCGATTCCGGCGTCCTCTACCGTGCACGGCATCCACGAGGAGATCGTCCATTTTGCTGCGCCGGTTCCCTGGATGATGATCGATGGTCAAGTCCGCTCGTAATTCCGCCTGCCTGTATTTCGGCATCATCGTGCTCGGCGCGATGATGGCCGATGCTGCGCCGAAAAAGCGCCCCGTTCCGGAACCTGCCGATCCACCGCTGCGCCTGCGCTCGCGTGGATCGGGAACCATCACGGTCGATCCGAACGACGGGCCAGCGCGGCCTCCGGCCAAACCCGACCAGAGCAAGTTCCGCCGCCTCGCCGACGGCGAACTCCCGATCATGGCCAAGGGGGCGATCGTCATCGACGGCACGACTGGAAAGCCGCTCTACGAAAAGGGCGCCGACGCGCCCTACTACCCCGCGAGCACCACCAAGATCATGACCGCGCTGCTCGTGATCGAGGCCGGCGACCTCGATCGCGAAGTCGAGGTGACGCTGGAGGACAGCAAGGTCGGCGAAAGCAGCCTGAGCATCATGCCGGGTGATCGCTACACGCGGCGCGACATGTTGTTCGGCCTGATGTTAAAAAGCGCCAACGACGTCGCCCACGCACTCGGTCGCGACAACGCCGGAACCGCCGAGGCCTTCGCGGAAAAGATGACCCGCCGCGCCCGCGAACTCGGCGCCATGAACACCAGCTTCATGAATGCGAACGGGCTGCATCATCCGCAGCATTTTACCACCGCGCGCGATCTCGCGATCATCGGCCGTGCGGCGATGCAGCAGCCGTATTTCCGGCAGGTGGTCGGCACCCAGCGTTACCTGTGGAAGCGGCCGACCGGTGAGGTCTGGGCGCTCTCGAATCACAACCGGCTCCTCGGCAGCTTCCCCGGCACCACCGGGGTGAAGACGGGCTACACGAACCCCGCACAGCAAGTCCTCGTCAGCGCCTGCCTGCGCGACTCGCGCGAGGTCATCTCCGTGGTCATGCACGACAGCAAGCCGAACAACTGGGAGGACAGCCGCCTGCTGCTCACCTACGGGCTGGATAATCCGCCGAGCAACCGGCCGGTGCCGCAGTTTCCGTAGGGATTTCTGTGTATGCCGGTGGTCACGAGAGTGCGCCGAAACTCAAAAAGCGTGTCATCCCGAGCGGAGTGTAACGGAGCCGAGGGACCTCCGCCTGTGGAGGATCATCGATCGATCTGCACTCCGAGGTCCCTCGATTGTCCCCACGGCACCACGGACCTCTCGCTTTCATTCTGCACCCGCTTACAGCCGCGAGATGAGCAGCTCGCGCTGGAAGATCAGCTCCTTCGGCAACCGATCATGGAGCGTGAGGAAAAGCTCGGTCTGCGAGATCAACTCCCGCTGCCATTCGGCCGGGTCGATGTTCATGCACTGTTCGAATTTCTCCTTCGAGAAATCCATCCCGGTCCAGTCGAACTCCTTGTAGCGCGGCATCCAGCCGATCTGCGTCTCGCTCGCGCGGGCGCGGCCGCGGGTGCGGTCGATGACCCAGCGGAGGACACGGAAGTTTTCCCCAAAGCCGGGCCAGAGGAACTTGCCGTCGGCGCCTTTTCGGAACCAGTTCACATGGAAGATGCGCGGCGCATCGCTTAGCTCGCGGCGGATGCCGAGCCAGTGGTTCAGGTAGTCGCCCATGTTGTAGCCGCAGAAGGGCAGCATGGCCATCGGGTCGCGGCGCACCTGGCCGAGTCCGCCCACGGCGGCGGCGGTCATTTCGCTGCCCATGGTGGCGCCGAGGTAGACGCCGTGGATCCAGTTAAAGCTCTGGAAAATGAGCGGCATGGTGCTGGCGCGGCGGCCACCGAAGATGATCGCGCTGATCGGCACGCCCGCCGGATCGAGGGCCTCGGGTGCGAGCGCCGGGTTGTTCGTCATCGGCGCGGTGAAGCGGCTGTTCGGATGCGCGGCGGGTTCATTAGAGGCCGGCGTCCAGGGCTGGCCTTTCCAGTCGATCAGCCCCGCGGGCGGCGGGTCGTCGTGCCCTTCCCACCACACGGTGCCGTCCGGGGCGAGCGCGACATTCGTGTAGATCGTGTCCTTCGCGATCGAGCGCATCGCGTTCGGATTCGATTTGTAGTTCGTCCCCGGTGCGACGCCGAAGTAACCCGCCTCCGGGTTGATCGCGTAGAGCCGGCCATCGGCGCCCGGTTTCATCCAGGCGATGTCGTCGCCGATCGTCGTGATCTTCCAGCCTTCGAACTGCTTCGGCGGAATGAGCATGGCGAAGTTCGTCTTGCCACAGGCGCTCGGGAACGCGGCGGCCACGTACGTCTTCTCACCTTCCGGCGATTCCACGCAGAGGATCAGCATGTGTTCCGCCATCCAGCCCTGTTCGCGCCCGAGGTAGCTGCCGATGCGCAGCGCGAGACACTTCTTCCCGAGCAGCACATTGCCGCCATAGCCAGAGCCCACGGAGACGATCGCATTATCCTGCGGAAAGTGGGCGATGATCCGCCGATCGGGGTGGCAGTCGAGCACGCTGTGGGTGCCGCGGTTGAAGTCGTCGCTCGCCCCGAGTTGATCGAGTGCGATCTGGCCCATGCGCGACATGATCCGCATGTTCAGCACCACGTAGATCGAGTCGGTGATCTCCACGCCCACCTTGGTGAGCGGCGAACCGGGCGGCCCCATGAGATACGGCACGACATACATCGTCCGGCCTTTCATCGCCCCGCGGAGCATGCCGTTCAGCTTTTCATACATCTCCCGCGGCGCGGCCCAGTTGTTCGTCGGTCCCGCCTGATCTTTCGCCGGCGTGCAGATGTAGGTGCATTGCTCCACGCGCGCCACGTCGTTCGGATTCGAGCGGTGGTAGTAGCAGCCGGGCAGCTTCTCCTCGTTCAGTTCGATCAGCACGCCGCTGGCGACGGCCTGGCTGAGGAGGTGCTGCTTCTCATCATCGGAACCCTCGACCCAAAAGATGCGGTCCGGATTGGTGATGGCGGCGGTTTGTTCGACCCAGGCGCGGAGTGCGGTGTTGTGCGGAATATTTGTCCCAAAAGAATGAGTTCCCATATGCCGGAAGCATCCCGATCGCATTCCGGAATGGCAAGAGCGGCACCATGCCGCCGGTTGTGAAAAGCAAACCCGCGTTTGCCGGACCCGCCGCGCGCTGCTTAATGTGCGGAACGCATGGCTCGCTTCTCTTCCGGCAATACGCCACCGCTCGGTCACTGGAACAATGTGCCGATCTATCTCACGACGATCCTCACTGCGGGGTTCGTCATCGGACTGCTCACCTCGGCGGTCCTCGCCGCCGCGCACAGTCCGCTGGTCGCGTGGCTCATCCTGGCCATGCCGCTCGAGCCCGGTTGGTCGCTGTGGCGGCTCGTGACCTACGTCTTCGTGAATCAGGTCAGCTTCTTCACGCCGTTTTCGATTTTCTTCTTTTACTGGATGAGTCTGGGCATCGAGACGCACCTCGGCCGGCCGACGCTCGCCCGTTTGCTCACCCTGCTCGTCCTCGTGGTTCCCGCCGTCGCGGCCGCGTGGTGGTTCGGGCTGGGCCGCTCTTCGTCCACCTTTACGAATGGAGACTACGTTTTCTTTAGCGGAATGCTCGTCGCCTTCGCCACGCTCTATCCGTCCACCGAGGCGTGGGGCTGGATTCCGTTCAAATGGGTCGCCTTTGCCTGCATCGTCTGCGGTTCCCTGATGTTGCTCGCGGGGAATGACTGGGTCGCGCTCACCCAGCTCTGGGCGTCGTGCGGGGTCGCGTTCGCCTTCATGCGGCACGCGGGCGAAGCCGAGCACGATGACTACGAATCGCCGCTCGACCGGCTGCGCTTCTGGTTTCGCAGCCGCAAGTTTCGCGTGGTGAAACCCGAGCCGCGCGAACGCCGAATCTCACCTGCCGATGCATCCAGCGAAGAACTCGACCGCCTGCTCGACAAGATCGCCAAGTCCGGGATCAACAGCCTGACCGCCGCCGAGCGCGCCCGGCTGGAGAAAGCCCGCGAGGATCTGCTGCGCAAAGAGCAGCGCTGAAATCTACCGCGCGATTTCTTCGCCCATTCGCCGCGGTTTGCGCTAAATGAACAGCCATGAACCGCCGCTCCTCCCTCAAGGCGCTCGCCGCCACCACCGCGCTCGCCCTTTCGCCGAAGGCCCACGCGCAAACGCCCGCCGCGCCGACCGAGAAACCCATCGGCCTCTACTACACCCGCAACCGCCGCATCCGGCAGTCCGTCGTCCCATGGTGCTTCAAGCCGATGCCGCCCGAGGAACTCATCCGGCACAGTGCGACGCTCGGGCTCGCCTCGGTGGAACTGATCGATCCAAAGCATTGGCCCCTCATCAAGGAACTCGGCATGACCGTCGCCATCGCCGGATCACATGGATTTTCGAAGGGCTTCGCCCACAAGGAAGAGTGGGCCGAGTGCCACAAGAGTCTCCGCGACCGCATCGAGCAGTGCGCGGCCTTTGGCGCGGAACGCGTGATCACGTTTTCCGGATTTCGCCGCGGGCTCAGCGATGAAGAAGGAATCGCCAACATGGTCGCGGGATTGAAGGAGATCGTGGGATTTGCCGAAGAAAAGAAAGTCACGCTCTGCATCGAGATGCTGAATTCGCGGGTGGCCGTGGAGATGAAAGGCCACCCCGATTACTTCTGCGACTCCATGGAGCGCACGGTGGAAATCTGCCGCCAGATCGGCAGCGAACGCGTGAAGGTGCTCTTCGATCTCTACCATGTGCAGATCATGCACGGCGACGTGATCACCCGGATCAAGCAGCACGCGCCCTACATCGCGCACGTTCACACCGCGGGCGTGCCCGGCCGGAACGAGATCGACGACACTCAAGAGCTTTACTACCCCGCGCTGATGCAGGCGCTGCTCGACATCGGATACAAAGGTTTTGTCGGGCAGGAATTCATCCCCACTCGCGAGGACAAGGTCGCCGCGCTCGCCGACGGCGTGCGCCGCTGCGATATCTGATCGTCAGGCCGGAAACCACGCGGCCAGCTCCGCAGGCTGCAATTCGTCGAGCCGGTGGACCGCCCGGTCCGCCGCGCCCAGCTCGCTCGTCGGATGCGTCGTGGCGACGCCGATGACCTTCATGCCGCCCGCCCGCGCCGCCTCGATGCCCACGTGTGCATCCTCAAAGACGACACAGCGTCCCGGTTCACGGCCGATGCTCTGCGCGGCTTTGACGAAGACTTCGGGATCGGGCTTGCCGTGGCTCACGTCTTCCGCGGTCACGATGCCGGAGAAGAATTCACCGAGCCCGATCAGCCCGAGCGAGAGGTCGATGTTGGCGCGGTGCGTCGAGGAACCGATCGCACAAGGAACGCCGGCCGCGCGCAACCGCTCGAGCCAGACACGGACGCCAGGCAGCGGCTCCAGGCCCCACTCGGCCACCACTTCGCGGTAGAGCGCCTCCTTGCGCAGCGAGATGCGGCGCACCTCGTCCACGTCGGTCGTCCACTGGAGGAGATTGGGAA
>JANPHH010000185.1:0-20051 GCA_031424375.1 Chthoniobacter sp.
ATCGCGTGGGCGTTCGGTTTTGGAAATCTGCGCGCCGAGGGTGACGAGGGCGAGGCCGATCAGGGCGTCGGAGAAATATTCGAGCGGCACCCACAGCCAGCGCCACTCTTGAACGGGAACATGAAACCAGCGCGCGAGCAGTGCGGCGGCGACGGCCCAGAGGGAAACCTGCCGCAACATCGGCAGCAGCGCCCGCCAGCCCGCCCGGTGCGCGGAGGAGGCGAGGAAAAGACCGACGGTGAACGTGCTGACGTTCGTGGCGACGATGATGAAGACTTGGAGAAGCGGGCCGACGCCGGGAAAGGCGAGCGCCATGAGCGGGACACCGTAGTTGCCCGAGTTGTAGAACATCGTGGCGAGCTGGAGCGACCGAGTCTGCGGACGGGTGTAGCCCATCGCGCGGCCGATCAGCGCACCGAGAATCGCCATGCTCGCGATGATCGCCACGGTGAACCCGACGACCTTCAGTGCGAGGCCGGCGGAGAGGTGGGACTTCACGATCTGGACGAAGATGAAAGCCGGGACGACCAGATAGATGTTCAGCTTGACCAGCGTGGCGAGATCGAGCCGGTGGCGGCGGTCCATGATCCAGCCCGCGCCGAACATGACGAGGATGGGCAGAAGGACGTGAACGAAGACGTTCCAAAGAAGCACGCGGACTTTCTAGCGGGTCAGCGCACGTGCCGCGCGTAAAAACACAAAGAGCGCGAGATATTCTCTCGCGCTCTTTGCGACCAACCGTCGGAGTAAAAAGTTATGGACTGACGGGCGCGGCGACTACCACGCGGCGAAGCGTGGGGTTCGGCGGGAAGCCGAGGGCGCCCGGCAAGTAAGGCGAACCGACCGGCCCGAGGGCGACGGGGTCGGGATTCTTCTTGGGATCTTTATAATCCTTCGCGTCGACGCCGTCCTTGGAAGGATCGGAGTTGCTCGAGTCGTTCGGGTAGCTGGACTCGTTGGAAGTGTTCGCGCTCGGCCGATACTCGGCGATCGCTTGCGGCGCGAGGCCCACTTCGTATTCGTTGAGCGTGATTCCGTTGAATGTGGCGACTTCGCGGAGGGCGAGGGTGTCCGTGCCGTTCTCGGGCGTCCAACGGATGGCCAGTTGAGAGGCTTTCACGGTGGGAATGTCGATGCTTGCCCGTGGGTTCACGCCGTCGAGGTTGACGCTGAGCGTTGGTTCCACGCTCGCGAGCGACCCGGATGCGGTCGGCGTGGCGAAGAATTCCAGTTTCCCCTTTGCGCCGGCGTCGGTGAGGACGGAGACATGGGAGATGGAGCGGGTCTGGCCGTAGTTGATGACCGCACCGGCTTCGCTTCCACTGCTGCTCAGGCTGAGCGCGGTTTCGGGGTTGTCATCGATCGCGCGCTGCCATGCCACGTATCCGGCGGAAGATTTGGCGGAGGTGACTCGCGCACCGCTGTAGAGCCCAGCCACGTTGAAGTCGGTTTTGTTGTTAACGTATTGGCCAAAAATCGCGCGGGCGTCGATGGACTGTTCACGCTGGCGCAGGCCATACGTCACGGCGGGCTTGTCCCCATAGACGTAGAGGCTGTAGATGGCGTCGGGATTGGCAAAATCAGTCTCAATGAGGAGATACTTCGCGAAGTGATTGAGGGAGCGGCCGAGTTTCTTGTTGTTGATCGAGTCGAGCGGAATGTTGGTGGCGATGGACTTCCAATTCGCGCTGCCGGGAGCTGTCGGTTCGTCGCCGGCAGAGAGGCCGATCGTGCCGTTGGCGGCGCGCGCGGAGACTCCGAACCCAGTGAGCGCCTCGGGTTCGCTGAGGACGAGGAGATAACTCTGCTTGCCGGTGAGCGCCGGCCAACTCGTCGTCGGGTCGTCATCCAGCCAAGACGCTGCGGCCTCGGTCGGGATGTAGGTCTGCGTCGTCGGATTGTAGATGAAAAGATTCGAACCAAGATGCTGCCGGGCGAGATTCTTTGGGAAAACCTGAAGTTGCTTGCCTTCGCGTTCCGGCTCTGCGGCGAGGCAGACTGACGCAAGGACGAAGGAGAGACAGGTGGCGAGTGGCTTTTTCATCGTCATTTGTGAGTTTCGTTTAGGGTGTTCGGCTGAGGATTGGAATCAAATTCTTCGAACGAGGTCAACATTCATCGTTCTTGTAATTACATTAAGTATGGCAGCTATTCATCGCGGAGCAACTACTTTTTTGAGCAACTGCGTTTTTGGCACGTCACCCATTCTTGTTTGCGAGACTTTTCCATTGGCAGCTTCTGCGACTGGGGGTATCCGATGGTGTTTGGTCTGCGATTTGCTTGCGAGTCCCGCTCAGGTCGACCGTCGACCGTTGTTTCCCTGATCCCACAAAGAACCACTGCTGTGAATACCGAAACTACTTCCTTGAATCTGGAGCCCGGCGCGCGACTGGCGGGCGTTTACCTCCTCCAAAACGTCCTCGAAACCGGTGGCAGTCCCGCCGTCTGGCTTGCCGAGGACGAAGTGCTCGGCAAGTCCGTGGCGCTGCATTTCCTTCCGAGCGCCGTGGCCGTCGATGAGCAGGCGCTCGCTGAGATCCGCCTCGAGGTCAAGCGGACGCGACCGCTGATCCATCCGAGCATCTTGCGCGTGTTCGACTTGGTTGAAGGTGAAGGGTGGGCGGCGATCGCCACCGAGGCGTTCGTGGGACGCCGTCTTACCACCGTCCTCGCGGAACGGGGCCGGTATGAAGTGCGGGAACTGGATGACTGGCTCGATCAAATCTGCGTGGCACTGGAAGAAGCGCACCGGATCAAGCTGACCCATCGCGATATTGCGGCGGAAAACATTTTTGTTAAGCCGGACGGACGCCTGACGCTGGCGAACTTCGGGATCGGGCGGGCGATCCAGAATTCGCTGTTGCGTGCCGGCGAGCTTGAAGGCGACGCGGCGCGCTTCTCGAACACGGCCCCGCAGCAACTCGAACCCGGCGCGCCTTCACCCACCGACGATGTCTACGGATTGGGGGCGCTTTTTTACCATCTCATCACCGGGGAGCGGATTTTTGCCGGGGACGATGTGATGACCGAGATTCGGGACGCGGTTCCGCCCCGGCTCTCGGACGCCCGCCTCGCTGCGCACGACCGAGGCGAGAAAATTCCGGACGGCTGGGATAATGTGATCGCTGCATGTTTGAATAAATCCCGCGATGAACGGCCAGGCAGTCCTGCGGACGTCGTTTCGAGCATTGAGGCGTATGCCCCACCTCTTGCAGTTTTTCCAGAACCCGTGGAGGTCCCGGAGGAGTCTCCAAAAGTAGAGCCGATGGCGGAAAAACAGCCGGAGCAAGAAGCTGAGGCGGAAGCGATCGTTCCGAGCGATTTTTCAGACGCGGAAGAGATTGCGACCCCGTCAGCCGAGATTTACGAGACGGTCGAGGTGGCGGGAGAGCCTGGGGATATTCCTGAATTCAAGGTGGACGTTGAAGCGAAGCCGGAACCGGATCCCGAGCCGCAGCCCGCTGCGGTCGAAGCGCAGGAGGTGATCCCCGAGACCCCGGCAGTGGCCTCTGGCCTACTCGCTGCTGCCGAAGTCGAGGCAACGAGTGCTGGGACCAGCGAAGCGCCCGTGGCGACTGAGGTCGATGTAGCCCCTTCCTCCTCGCCGGCCCCAGAACGGCCGGTCGTGACGCGGCCGCTTTACGACACCGAAGAGGATGCGTTTTCGAGCATTCTCCCGAAGCGCTTTCGCTTGCCAGCGGCCGTTGCGGCGGCCGTTGTTTTCGTCCTGTTCCTGATCAATGGCGCATTTAAATCCAAGCCAGAACAAACGCCTTCTGCCCGCCCGAGCATGGCCAGCGATACCGCGGATCGCAGTCAACTCACGAAAGTGAAAAACACTGGCAGAGAGCTGCCTCCACAGACTCCCGAAGAGACGCCCGTCGTAGCCCCATCTTCGCCCATCGAACCGCCGGTCCCGGCGGCGGTGGCGAAGGCTCCGGCACAGCCCGAGATGCTCGTCGCAGCTGCGCCGGCCGCCAAGGCGCCTGGGGCGTCCGCGCCCGCAGCGACCTTTGGTGTGGGAGGGGTCGACAAGCACATTGCGGAGAAATCCGCGGAACTTGACAAACTGAAGGCGGACTTGGCGGCTGCTGAAAAGCAGGAAGAAGCTCAGCAGCGCGAGAAACAGGCCGCTGAAGCCGCTGCCGTGGTGGCTCAGAAGGCCATTGACGCGAAAACCCAAGCAGCCGCGGCTGCGAAAAAGGAAACCCAGGAATTGATCGCGGCCCGCAAGCAGCGTGAGGACGAACAGAAAGCTGCGGAACTCGCCGCCCAAGCGGCGCAGCAACTGGCGGCGGAGAAGCTTCGCGCGGCGGAAGACGCGAAGAAGAACTTTGCCGATTTCGAATCGAAGAATCGCACAAAACTCGCGGCGCAGGACAAGATTGACGCAGAACTGCAAACGCTCCAACGCGCACTCGAGGACCACCGGAAAGCGGCGGCGGAATCCGCGCGGGCCGCGACTGACGCAGCCACCATGCGGCAGCAACGGCGCGCGGCGATCGATCAGGCTGAACAGGATCTCGCCAACGCCCGTGCAACCGCCGCAAAGGCAGCGGAGGAGACTCAGCGCAGAACTGTGGTCGATTCGGAGCGGAAGAAGCTTGATGACGAGATTTCTGCGATGCGTGCGCTCTTTGAGCAGAAAATGAAGGACATCGAAGATCGGCGGCGCCAACTCGAAGGGGCTCCGACCGCACCCGCCGCTGCGCCTGTGCCAGCGGCTGCCACCGTCCCGGAGATCCGTCGTCCGGTGGCGATGGCTACACCGGTGCCCGGGCTCCCGTTGATGGCGTCGCGCACGGAACCGGTCGCCGCGCCATTGGTTCCGCCCGCGCCGACGACTCTTTCCGCGCCTGCCGTGGCCGGTCCCGGGACGAACAGCCTCGGTCAGCGGTTTGTGCCCGTCGGAGATGTGCAGTTTGCGACCTGGTTGACGCGTTGGAGAGATTTCGATGCATTTGCTCGCGCCGTGAATCTCAAATCTACGGCGTGGCGAGGCCCCGGATTCCGCCAGGGGCCGGATCACCCGGTCGTCAACGTCACCTGGAACGAGGCCGTCGCCTTTTGCAAATGGTTGACTGAGAAAGAACGCAAGGAAGGAAGCCTGCCGGCGAATCAATTTTATCGCCTGCCGTATGACCTCGAATGGAGCAAGGCCGTGGGACTCCAGCCCGAGAGCGGGAGAACGCCAGAGGCTCGCGATATGGGAGTGCCCGATGTTTATCCCTGGGGCACCGATTGGCCTCCGCCGAAGGGCGCCGGGAACTATACCGGGGAAGAAACCGGTTCGGATGTCGCGATCAAAGGGTATGATGACGGATTCGCCTGGACGTCTCCCGTGGGGAGCTTTCCTGCGAATCAACTGGGCATCCACGATATGGGCGGCAACGTGTGGCAGTGGTGCATGGATTCGTGGAATGCAGATTCAAAGGCTCGCGTCCTGCGCGGCGCGTCGTGGTACAACGGCGCGCTCAAACTGAGCCTCCTCGCCTCGTGCCGCGTGCATGCCGCGCCGGACAGCAGCACCGACAACTACGGGTTCCGGATCGTCCGCGCTACGGACGCTGGTGCGGCAAAGTCGAACCGACGATAGTCAGTCGAATTCATCCTCACTTTCGGATTGCATTCCGCTTTCCGATCACAATCATGCGCCATCCTGCTTTATGAAGAACATCCCGGGTCGTACCCTCATCCTCACGAGTGCAATTTCCCTGCTTATTCCGTTTTCGGGGATGGCACAGGATTTTTTCCGAGACATCGGAACATCCCGCTCCTCGGGAGGAATCGGTCCCGTCATCCCGTCCGACTACACGTATGAGGACGGTTCTCCCAGCGGACTGCGCCCAATCCGGCCCGGTCAGGAACTCACTTCGGTCGAGCAGTCCGAAGAAACTGAGCGTTACAACTTCGCCGCCGGTCCCCTCCGTTTCAGTCTAGCCGCCGGCGTGGGTATCGAGTGGAACGACAACATTTTTCTGTCCGATAAGAATCGCGAATCCGATTTCGTCTTTCGGCCTACTCTGGATCTCGATACTCGGTGGCGCTTCAGCGAACTGAACACCCTCCGGTTGAATTTGCAGGCGTCCTACGCCAAATACTTCGACCACAGCGAACTCGACACCGACGGCGTGCTCGTTTCGCCGAACTCCGAGCTCGCCCTGACTTTCTTCGTGGGCAGCATCAAGCTCACCGTCCGGGATCGTTTCAGCTACCAGGAAGACGCTTACGACATCGCGCCGATCAGTAATGTCGCGAGATACCGTCGCTACGAGAACCAGGCGGGAATCGAAGCGAACTGGCAGATCAATCAATCCCTTGAACTGCCGATCGGATACGACCACTACAACTTGTGGACGCGAGGGGATGATTTTAGCGAACAGGATCGCGTGCTCGACACGATCTACACCCGCCCGGCGGTGCAGCTTACGCCGGCGATCAAAGTCGGTATCAACGCGGCCTACAGCTTCATCAACTTCGACGACGGAGATCGTGCTGACGGCGACAACTTGCTGGTCGGCCCATTCCTTGAAGTCCAGCTCTCGCAATACACGAACCTCTATCTTGAGGCTGGCTACCAGAGCCTGAACTTTGACGGCGGCAGTAACTTCAACAACGCAACCATCCGTGCACTGCAACTTTCGTCGGCTGACGAAGTGTTGCTCGGCAATTCGTTTCGGGATGACGAGGATGACGACAACTGGTATGCGAAGTTTGAGATTCAGAACAAGCCGAGTGACCTCTTCCGCCACCGGTTGTTCGGTTCCCGCACCACTGAGACCGGTTTCGGGTCCAACTTCTACGAGCTCTATCACATCGAATACGACGCCGAATGGAAGATCACGGAGAAGACGGAGATCGGACCTTCCCTGTTCTACGAATACTACAAGACGTCCGGCTCCAACAGCGAGAAGGCCCACCGATACGGCGCGACGTTCGGAATTCGCCACCATCTCACAAATTCCATTACGCTTGGGCTCGATTATCGCTTTCTCTTGAAGGACTCCAACATTGAGGACGCGGATTACTACCAGAATCTTGTGTTCCTGAGCGCCTATTACAAATTCTGACCTCCTCCGTATGGCCTATGCCTAGACACCGTTTCGTTACCGCAGGGCTGATTCTCGCCCTGCTCGCAATCAGATCAACGGTGGTAGGGCAAGGCGTCGCGCCACGGGGAGAAGTCGTGCGACCAGGGGGGCAGGGATCCCCGGCGGGCAGTTACTTCGTTCCGGCGGATCGGATGGAGTCGGTCGACCCCGATGCGAAATTGGGTGCCGGAGATCAAGTCACGATCGTCATTGAGGAAGACCGCGAACCCGGAGTTGCCAAGATCGTCAGCGCGACGGGTGAGATCGAAGTGTCGCCTTTGAAAAGCCGCGTCAAAGTCGCTGGTAAGACGACGGCTGAGGCGGCTTCCGAGATCAAGCGATTGCTGGAAAAGGATTACTATTACACCGCGTCGGTGAAGCTCTCGCTGGATCGCCGCAGTGCCACTGCGGTGAAGGCGGGCACCATTACTTTGTCCGGTGAAATTCGGTTGGTTGGATCGCTCGATCTCGTCGCCGGGGACCGTTTAACCGTGAGTCAGGCAGTGCTCAAAGCGGGCGGGTTCAGCCCCTACGCGAATCAGAGGAAGGTTCAGGTGACCCGCACAGAAAGCGGTGTGACCAAGCAATTCTATGTGGATGTGAAGGAAGTGCTGGATCGCGGTGCCGTGGATAAAGACGTCCTCGTTCAGGATGGCGACCGCATCAATATCTCGCGGAACTTCATCAATTTCTAAATGGACTCAGCAAATCCCGAAGCACCAGCCACGCCGATCGGAGCCGCTTTCGGCATGCGGGTCTATCGCCTCCGCTCCCTCCTCCGCCGCCACTGGTGGATCCTCGCGATCACGATCGGCCTCGGCGTCGCCTACGAATCGTACGTCGCGCTGAACAAACCGCGCGCATTTCAATCGGTTAGCCGAATGAACATTCGCGAAGAACTCGTCGCTGAATTTCGCGGCGGCTGGTCCGACCCGACCGGCAATTTTTTCGGGACCTCGACGGAGCAAATGAAGAGCCCCGTCGTCCTGAACCGTGCATATGAAAAAGTGCGACTCGAGTCGCCAAAATATGTCGGGAAAATCGATATCGCAGCGAGCATCACGCCTCGCACGAACATCTTTATCGTCACCGGCACGGGTGACGATCCGGAATTCGTTCGCGCCTATGTGAACGCAGCGGTGCAGGAGTTCATGAATCTTCGCGCCGAGGGCCGGAACTCGACCGGGGTCGAGGTGACGGAGAAGCTTCAGGATCAGATCAAAGCCACGACTGACGATCTGGAGGCGCAGAAGAAAAAACTGCAGACCTTCGCCGAACTGAACAACATGGAGTTTTGGATGGAGCAGGGAAAAAGCTCTGCGCTCCAGCTCTCGGCGTTCAAGAACAAGCAGGCCCAGTTGCAGAACGAGTTGCAACGGCTCGAAAGCCTGACGCCGGATCAAATTCTCAACAGCGCCGTGCAGTCGGGCGCGCCGCGTCAGCCGTTGAATGCCGCGGGATCTGCGCCGGCCCCGAGCGGGGAGACCAACTCCACCTTCAACGCCGAGCTTTACAACGAATACCTGCGGAAGAATCAGGAGCTGAGCCAGCGGAAGCACGACTATAAAATGTGGAGCGCGGTGTGGAAGCCCGCGCATCCCAAGCTGCAGAGAATCCAGGACGATATCCGCAGTCTCGAACAAGCCATCGAAACTGTGAAGGGGCAGAATAAGGAAGCGACCGCGGCGCGTGCCGTGACCGTGAGAGCGGAACTCAAGAGCCTCGATGCGACGATCGAAACGTGGGACAAGAAGGTGCGCGAGGCGAGCCGCAAGGATGCCGAATACCAGACTCTGCAGAGCGATGTCGCGCGCACGAGCAGCCAACTCGAGAAACTCGTGGAAATGAGAGGCAGCACAGCGATGGCACGAACGGTCAGCCCCGACCCGTGGGTGATCATGCAAACAGCCACCGAGGCGATCGAGGTCCCGCGGGGCACACTCAAGCACCTCCTCATCGGTCTCCTCGGCGGAGCGGTGCTCGGCGGCGTCATCCTCGTCCTTCTGGATCGGGCGGACGATCGTCTCGCGTCGGCCACCGAACTGCTCGAACATTTCTCCGAACCCATCGTGGGCCAGATTCCGAACGTCGCCGAAACCCGCGTTGAATCGGGCCTTCCGCTCCTTCAGGCCGAAGACGAGCGATACACGTATGCGGAGGCTTTTCGCAGTTTGCGTTCGTCGCTGATTTTCATGCCGAATCAGGTCGAGCTAAAGACCATCCTGGTCACCAGCGCGATACCGAACGAAGGCAAGTCAACGATCGCCAGCAACCTCGCAGTCACGATGGCGGCTGCGGGGGCAAAAGTCCTGCTCGTCGACGCCGACTTGCGCCGTGGCGACATCGCGCAGCTTTTTGGGAAAGATATCCGCCTCGGATTGACGGATCTGCTCCGCGGGACCGTCGAATGGCGGGAGGTAGTGACCGCGACCCATCTTCCGACCCTCTCGATCATCGCCCGCGGGCCGACTTCGAACCAATCCGGCGAACTCTTGCTCAAGCCAGTCCTTTTGACCGTCCTTGAGGAGTTCAAGGAGAACTATGATCTCGTGATCTTCAACACGGCACCCATTCTCGCGACGGACGACACTTCGACGCTCGCGCCGAACTTCGACGGCACGCTGATGGTGATGCGGGCGCAGTTTACTCCGGCGCGGCTGACCAAGAACGCACTCAACGCGATGTATCAGCGGCAGGTGAACGTGCTTGGGATCATTCTAAACTGCCTCGATACCGAGATGCCGGATTACCACTACTACCGGTATTCGAAGTACTACGCGGCCTGATTCAGGACACGCGTGCCGGCGGCTCGCGGCGGGCGATGCCGACGAGGAACTCAGCGTAACGCGGGCCGAGGTGCGACCAGTCGAATCGGTTCCACGCCCAGTCGCAAATCTCCTGCCGTGCAGCGGTTTTGGTCAGCGGCTGCGCGAAGAAGGTGGCCAATCCGCTGCGGATGGATTCGACATTCGGATCGGTGATGAATCCGCGGACTCCGGAAACGTCGTCGACCCATGGGGTATCGGTGGTGGTCAGCACCGGGGTTCCGACCTGGAGGGCTTCCAGCACTGCGAGGCCGAAGTTCTCGGAATGGGTCGGGAGGCAGAAAAGATCTGCGCCCTGAAAATATTTCCAGCGTGCCGCGCCCCACACTGGTCCGACCCAATCGATGCGTGGGAGTCTGCCCGACTCGCGGTCGGCGAAGGCGCGCAATGAGTCGACGTAGCGTCGATCTCCGTCGCCGACCATCACGAGTCGCGTGACGGCTGGCCAGCGGGATGAAGCCAGGGCGTGCAGGAGCAGATCGGCTCCCTTCTTCACATGCAGCCGTGAAAGATAGAGTAGAACGATTTCTTCCGGCGCCCAACCCAGTTCCCGTCGGGCTGATTCGTAGTTCGGCCGCGCGGCGCCGGTGAGGCCCAGAGGCAGTGACTCGATCCGTTGCCTCGGAGCGAAACGGGCCAGGCGCCGGGCCTCTGCGGTGCCCGTTGCGAGGAGCGCAGCAGCGTGGGCGAGATGATGCTTTTCGACGACGTGAAAGTAGGGCCACTTTTTCCACCACTTATGCCGCCACGCCCACGATTCGAGCATTCCGTGGGGCGAGACGACGTAGGGAATTCCGCGTTCCCGGAGGCGCCGGCCAAGGCGCGCGTGATCGAGTTGCCAGAGGCCGTGAAAGTGCGCGACGTCGAATTCGGCGTCCACTGGCGGGCTGTCGAGGACGTCGATACCACTTTTGCCGAGCGCCGTATTGATTCCCTCGATCGCAGCGTCCAGTCCGCCGACGCGCTGCGCAGCAGGTGGTCGGAAACAGGCGATCTTCATGCCTGCGAGGCGATGCACTCTGCGTAGAGGGTCTCGTAATCGGCGGCCATCCGTTCGAAGGAAAAATCGCGCTCGGCGAGCAGTCGCGCCGCGGTACCGATGGGCGTGAGGGCGGGGCGGTCGGATAGGCGCGCGATCCAATCTCCCTCGATCGCGATCGAATTGTGCGGGTGGAGAAATGGCATTTCGCGCAAGAGATTCGGCGTGATCGCGCATGGTAGCCCGGCGGCGAGGGCCTCGAGAATGGCAAAGGCAAGGCCCTCGAATTCCGCGACGTGGAGAAACAAGTCCGCTCCTCCCAGCAGCCGCGGCACGTCGTTGCGCCACGGCAGCCGCCGGATAATGGGACCGAGCCCGCGCGCCGCTACCCATGCATCCCATTCTGGCGCGAGCGCGCCGTCGCCGACCCAGAGAAACCGTGCAGTCGGGAGCCGGGCGTGGATGGCGGCGGCGGTTTCGAGGAAGAGCATGGGCCTCTTCTGCGGAACCATCCGGCCGACTGCGATACAGCACTGTTCGTCCGCGCGGATTCCGAGTTCTTCACGAACGGACAGGCGCTGATCGGGTGGCATGACGGGCGGGATGGGGACGCCATTGGTGACGATGCGGATGCGGGAGGCATCGCCGAGAAATGTGGTGAGGTCGCTGCGGCGGCTCTCCGGCGTGGTGACGAGCGGGCCTGGAAATCGGCGCAGCGCCCGTCGGGCCGCCCAGTCGCGCAGCGGAGCGAGAGCGGCGCGGAGATAGGCGGCGCTCTGCGTAATGTGGATCATCGCCAGTGCGGGCCGACCGCTGAGGCGCGTGGCGGCGACGAGATCGAGGCCGTCTTCGAGATTCTGTTTGTTGAGGTGGATGACATCCGGGGCGAGCGCCCGCCACTCCGCGCCGACGCGGCGTGCAGTGCGGTGATCGAGAAAGCTGCTCAGCGAACGGGCGGGGCGGTCGTAGGTGTTCGTATATTCGGCGCGGACGACTTCGCCATGCGCGGCGAAACGGTCGGCGAGTTCATCCATCCGCGGGTGGCGTGATGTCCAGAGCATCACGAGATGGCCGCGCGCGGCGAGAGCCCGCCCCAGATAGAGGAGGCAGAGCTCGCCGCCACCGCGCGAACCGGAGCTGGTGCTGACGAGGAGGATTTTCACGAGAGGCCGAGCTGGCGGAACGCGTCGATCCATTTTACCGCGCCCGCGTCTGGCGTCCATTCGGCGGCGCGCGCCCGTGACGCTTCGCCCCAAGTCACGAGGGTGGCGGGTTCGGCGATACAGCGCTGCATCGCCGCGGCGAGCGCATCGACGTCCCCGGCGGGGAAGTGCACCCCATTCACGTCCAAAGAAACGAGATCAATGCCAGCGCCGACCTGGTCCGAGCAAAGGATCGGCAGACCGGCACCGAGCGCCTGATTCACGACGACGCCCCAGCCATCGGAGCGGCTCGGCAGGACGAAGGCGTGCGCCTGGGCGAAGAAGCGCGGCAATTCCTCCGGCGGCTGAAAGCCCGCAAAGTCGATGCGCGCTCGCACGGCCGCGGGCAGCGCGGCGAGCATCTGCGGGAGTTCGGCTTCGCGGCCGACGAGGAGCAGCCGCCCGCGCGGGATGCGGGCGAAGGCTGCGAGCAGGATATCGACGCCTTTGCGTGCGATCATCTGGCCGCAGAAGAGGAACGTGGGATCATCCACTGGTGCGGGCCGTGCGGCGGCGAGGAAAGGCGCGAGGTCGCAGTGATAGGGGATGTCGACGATCGGGGTGCGTGGAAATCGTCTCGCGTATTCGTGCGCGGCACGGCTGCCGATCGCGGCGATGGCGCGGGCGTGGTGCAATGGGGCGGAGATGAGATCATGGAGCGCGCTAGAGCGGCCGGGGCGCTCGGCCCAGAAGATCCAGGGTCGGGTGCGCCAGGGGCCGCGCATGAGCCACTGACCGGTCAGCGAAGTGAGCAGAGTGTTGCAGACGAGCAGGTCGAAATCGCGCCAATCGGGCAGGCGCCAGTTCCAATGACAACGCGCGTGGCCGATCGGGAACCAAAACCCAGGGAGCACGCGTTCGTAGCTGGCGAGTGGTTTCGCCGGCCAGGGAGAGTCCGGCGAAGCGTCTTCAAGATAGAAGACCTGGAGATCGATTTCTTCGCGGCGCGAGAGGGCAGCGAAGAGGTCGCGCTGATAGGGCGACGGGACGACCGAGATGAAGGCCGCCGTTTTCCTCATGGTCGCGCGACCGGGCGGGGAGCCCCCGGCGGACCACCACGCATCGGCGGAGTGGGTCGGAGGATTCTCCGCGCCTGGGAGACGAGGAGGCGGACGAGGAATGTGCTGACGATGATCGCGCCGGTCGCGGGCAGAAGGGCGGTGGTGAAGACAAAGAGGCTGCGCATGGAAATCACCGCGGCGAAGAATCCCGAGGCGTAAACGAGGTGGCCGATTTCGGAGTTCTGCGGCGAGGAGAGGGAACCCCACCAGCCCATGAAGCCCCCGAGCACGAGGGCGATGATGAAGACCGTGGTGGTGCCGCCGGACATGTAGGCTTCACCGGCGAAGCTGGCCGAGAGGGTGAGACCCTCCACATTCAACGCATCCTCGATCGACATGCTGAGACCGATCGGTTTGTTCTTCCAGATCGCGCGTGGGATGGGTCGGATCAGGGCCTGGTAAGGGATTTCGAAACCGAGGTATTCGTGCGTCGCGGGGAAAAACTCCGCGAGCTTGCAGATCGAGAACAGGTTGTAATCGACATAGAGGGTTTTCGCTTCCGGGGCGGTTTGGGAGGACGGGGCGACATAACGCGGATCGAGGTATTCTTTCATCCCGATATCGCGGAACTGGAGCATGGCGAACGTGGCGAAACACATCAGCACGGCGAAGGACGAAGCGAGGACGGCGAGTTCGAAGTTGTGATGCGGTGGTCGCGCGAGCGAGTAGCCGATCAGGAACGTGACGAGGTAGGTCGCGAAGACATTGCGGGTGCCGCTGGAGAAGCCGTAGAAAAGCGTGAGCAGGAAGGCGGCGATGATTAAGAAGAGGTGGATCGCGGGATACCGATGCCGGCGTGCGAGGATGATGCCAGCGAGCGGTGGCACGAATTGAATGAACATGCTCAGCTCGTAGAGGAGCGCGGACCAGTTCCCGAGCCGCTCGCGCGACCATGGCTGCGAAAAGCGCGGTCCCATAAACTGCTGGATCATCTCCCACACGTCGCCCTTCACGGCGGTGAGCATGTTGCTGTATCCGATGAGGAAGGCGCCCCAGAAAAGCCAGAGCATCATGCTCCGCGGGATTTCATGAGTGAGCGTGGTGCGGAATGGCTGCCGCTTCGGAACGAACAGATGGCGCCCGATGAAAAGCCCGAGAAAACCGACCATGCAGATGATCGAGCCATCGTAAGCGAGCGCCGGGCTCAGCATTTTATTGAAGGCCCGCTGGGGGAAGAGGAACTCGAAAAGGGTGAGAAAGTAATAGGCGAGGATGGCGAAAAGATCGGCGCGCTGGAGATTGCGAACGCCCAGCTTCAAATCGAAGAAAACGCTCGAGGCGATGCTGATGCCGGTGCCGATCGCCGCGTAACGGGCGATGTCGCTAGGCGCCCAGCCGTTGAGCGTGAGCATCGTGAAGATGATGCCGATCACCGCGAAGATGGAGCCGGTACGGTGGGCGCCGGTCCGTCCATCCACGTCTGGCTGGGGTGCCGCGGCACGCGCAGTCGGAGGCGGCGGCGGACGAAAGCCGGCACGGACAGGACGAGGGAAGTAGCTCATTGCGAGATTCGGCGAAACGTAGGGCAGCAGCCTTTGCGCGCGTATTTAGCGAGGTTCGTGCCATTTTGCCCAGCCGCAAGGCGGCGGCGCGCTTCCTGCACCGGTGGGCGCGCAAACTCACCTTGGAACCACTCGCCCCAGCGGATACATCACGCCGCGTGACACCCGCTTCCGACGCCTCTGCCCCGCTGGTCACGGTGACCTTCATTGCGTGGCAACGGCGCGAGGCGCTGAGGCTGGGGATCGAGAGTTGCCTCATGCAGTCCTACCCGCGGATCGAGATCGTGGTGGTGGATAATTCGCCGACCGATGAAATCCATCGGTGGCTGCTGGAGGCGTATCCGCAGGTGCGTTCGATGAAGACGGCCCGGCCGATCCCGCTGCCGGCGGCGCGCAATCTCGCCGTGGCAACGGCGGCAGGGGAATACGTTTTCTTTCACGATGATGACAGCCGCTTCTCGTCACCGGATGACGTCGCGCGAGCGGTGAGCTACATCGAAGCGCATCCAAAGGTGGCGGCGCTCGCCTTCCGCGTCGGCGACGGTCAGACCGATTGGAACCCGCAATTCGATGCTCCGGCTCCGACGCCGATTTACACGTTCATCGCCTGCGCGGTGATGTTTCGCCGCACGGATTTCCGCGACGCGGGCTGGTACTTTGAAGATTACTGGCTCTACGGCGAGGAGCGGGTGATCTCGCTCGGCTTCTATGGCTTGGGAAAGGAGATCCATCTCGTGCCAGAGATCTCGATCATTCACATCCCGGAATCGACCGGCCGCGCGACCGACAATGCAGCGCGCTACTGGCTGGCCGAGGTGGTGATGACTCCGGGTTCGGCGTTGCTGAAGTTTCCTCTGCCTCAGGTACTGTGGCTCTATCCGCTGATGCTCGCCTACTACACTCTGCTCACGGCGGCGGTTCGGCGGCGGCCATTCCTCGCGGTGAAAGCGTTGTGCACCGCGCTGTGGCTCATCCCGACGTTCCTCCGCCGCCGTGCGCCGCTGCCGGCGGCTGAGTTTGAGCGCTGGCGCGGCGTCCGCAATCGCTACCAGCGCGAGTATCTCCAGCGCACCGGGCGCTGGCGGTGGTACCACGATCTTTTCCCCGCGACCGGTTAGCGTCTCCCCATTCCCGATGATGCGTTTCGTTTTTTTCCTCTTCCTCGTGCCGCTCCTCTTCACCGCGTGTGAGAGTCCTTCCTACGTCTATCGCTACGTGCCGGGAAAAACCGCCGCGCTCGAAGGCGGCTTCGCCGTTCCGCCACCGACTGCTCCGGATCGGGTGAAAGTGGCGATCGCGGCTGCGAACCGGATCGCGGGTTCACCGTACCGGCGTGGGGGCGGTCACGGGACGATGGATGACGGTGCGTTCGATTGTTCGGGGGCGTCGTCGTATGTCCTGCGTGCGGCGGGATTGATGGATGACTGCATGCCGTCGACGGGCATTCGGCGCTTCGGTGAAAGTGGTCCCGGCGAGTGGATCAGCATCTACGCGCGGCGCGGCCACGTTTTCCTCGTCGTCGCCGGGCTGCGCTACGACACCGGCTGGCATGGTGAAGAGGAGGGTCCACGCTGGACGACGCGGAACCGACCTGCGGATGGCGCGGTGATCCGCCATCCGGCGGGTCTGTAAAAAGCAGAACGCCCCGGCGTAAACCGGGGCGTTCGCAAATTTTAACTTGGGAGCTTTCGCAGCTTAGTAACGACGGCCGTAGCCACCACCACCGCCGCCACCGCCACCGCCGCGACGTTCGCCGCCACCACCACCACCACCGCCGCCGCCGCCACCGTAGGAACGGCCGCCACCACCGCCACCGCCGCCGCCGCTGCGCTCTTCACGAGGACGAGCTTCATTGACGGTGAGAGGACGACCCTGGACGTTCTTGCCGTGGAAGAGGCTGATTGCCTTCTGTGCTTCTTCAGCGGTGGACATGGTGACGAAGGCGAACCCGCGGGACTTGCCCGTGAATTTGTCCTGCATCAGTGCGGCTTCGTTGACCGTGCCGGCTTCGGCAAAGAGGTCTTGAAGGTCGATCTCGGTGGTGTCGAAGGAAAGATTCCCGACGTAGAGTTTATTGGACATACTGGTTATTTTCTAAAGCAAGTGCGGGACGCTTCCTGTGGCTGTTTCCGGTATTCGGATTTAAGAATCGCCACTGCATTTTCCCGCGGAAAGCCGCGCTACGAAACAACTAGCAATCTACCAAACCCCGAAGAGTTCTGAACTTGTGTGCGGGGAGTAGAGCACTCGCCGCCAGACACTGCAAGAGGTATCTCGCGTCCGCGCGAGACCGTGCAAACCTACCCGAGCCGATAGACGATGCGCGCCTTGTTCAAGTCGTAGGGCGACATCTCAAGTTTCACCCGATCGCCGTTCGTGAGCCGGATGAAGCGCTTCCGCATTTTGCCGGAAATGTGCGCGAGGACGGAATGTTTGTTGCCGAGTTCGACACGGAACATGGTTCCGGCGAGCACGCTGGTGATTTTACCTTCGGTTTCGATGACTTCTTCTACTGCCATGATGATGGGACTGCTCTACGCCGCACGGGCGGACGGAAGCTGAGGTCGGAGAAAGTGACCTCCGCGGGGTTGACTACGCTTTCAGGAAGCACTCCGCGTCGACTCTGGCCGGGCGGAGGGACGCGCACCCTCGCGTTTTCAGGCGCAAATGCAAGCGCGATGTGACCGCAACCGTGGGCGAGGCGCAACTCACTACCGGTCCACGCCCGTCTCGTAGACGAACCAGATCGGGTTCAGCGCGGCGAGCGGCTCCTTCAGCTTTTCGATTTCCGCCGCGGGGCCGTGGAGTTCCAGTCGCACGAGGTCTGAGATCGCGAGCAGCGCCTTGAGTTGGGCATCCACATTTTCCATGTGGGCGAGCGCGGCGGCGGCATCGTCGTAGGCCTCGCGGCAGAACACGGTGTCGCCGCTGATCGTGAATTCGTAGTAGTGGCAGGTCGTCTCCGTGGCGGCGCGGGCGACGAATTGCGGCAGGATTGCTTTCGCCTCATCGAGCTTGCCGGGGTGGACTTTGAAGTAGGGGTGGATGCTGACGGCGGGAGTGCTCATGATGGAGTTCTTTGGAATTCTACGGCTCAGTGTTTGGATTCGGTGGAGGTTGCGGAAGCGGAAAGATCACCTTCAGCGAGCCGCCGTTTATACATCTCGATGGCGAGCGCGTAGCTTTGCTGGGCGAGCACGGGGTTGTAGCGCGGGCCTTCGTCACGGATGAAGGCATGCGCGCCATTCACCTCGTGCCATTGGTAGTTTACGCCCGCTGCTTCCATCGTGTCGTGAATCAGCCGCCGTCCCTCGAAGGGCACGTGCGGATCCTGGCGGCCCCAGATCATCAGCATTTCGCCGCGAAGTTCTGGAATGCGGTCGAGCGTGTTGTCGTTCATCCCCGCGCCGAGGCCGCGCTTGTGAATGTCGGTGGCGTAGAAGCAAGTCGTCGCGAGCACTTCGGGATTCATCGCTGCGCGGAAGGCGAGGTGACCGCCAATGCAGATGCCCATCACGCCGAACTTGCCGGTGCTCGCGGGATGCGCGGCGAGGTACTGCAGGACGGCGCGGGCGTCGTCGTCGTAGGCAGCGAGCGGCTTGGCGGTCTTTAATGCGTTGCCGCGATCCGCGCCCGCGGTGTCGTAGGCGAGTGCGGTGCCGGCGGCTTCGTATTCGTGGTAAATCTCGGGCGCGGCGACGATGAAGCCATTTCCCGCGAGCAGCGCGGCGGTGCGGCGGATGGGGCCGGTGACCTGAAAAATCTCCGAGTAGAGCAGGATCGCCGGATACTTCCCTGGTGCGACGGGACGGAAGACGAACGTGCGCATCGGCCCCGTCGGCGTGTCGAGGTCCACGGATTCATGATCGGTGATCGTCATGTGAGCAGAGTGCCGGGTGGGCGCGGCGGCTGTCGAGCGGGCGTTGAATGCCGCCGCCGCCGGACTTTCACTCGACACCCCTGCTACTCGCTCCCATAGTGCGCGGCTCGCGAAAATCGCCCTATGTCGCTCTCCCGCACCCGCAACTTTTGCATCATCGCCCACATCGACCACGGCAAGACCACGCTGTCCGACCGTCTGCTCGAGTTCACCGGCACGATCGCAAAGCGCGACGCGGAGGCGCAACTCCTCGACTCGATGGACCTGGAGCGCGAGCGCGGGATCACGATCAAGATGCATCCCGTGGCGATGACCTACAAGGCGAAGGACGGCCACACCTACAAGCTCAACCTGCTCGACACCCCGGGACATGTGGACTTCGCCTACGAGGTCTCCCGCTCGCTCGCGGCGTGCGAGGGCGCACTCGTCATCGTCGACGCCGCGCAGGGCGTCGAGGCACAGACCGTCGCGACCGTTCACCTCGCCAACAAGCAGGGCCTCACGACGATCCCGGTCATCAACAAGATCGACCTGCCGAATTCCAACATCCCCGCGGTGAAACGGCAGCTCGAGGAAATCCTCTCCATTCCCGCGGAGGAAGCGATCCTCGCCAGCGCGAAGGCTGGCATCGGCATCGAAGACATCCTTGAGGCGATCATCGCGCGCGTTCCCGCTCCGAAAAAGTGGGACGACGAGAAAGTCCGCGCGCTGGTCTTCGACTCCACCTTCGACACTTACCGCGGCGTGGTCACCTATGTCCGTATGATGAGCGGGACCATCCGCGCCGGCGACGGCGTGAAGATGATGAGCAACAACCGGCCTTACGAAGTGAAGGAAGTCGGCGTCTTCCGCCCCAAGATGCACGCCATGACCGTGCTGCATGCCGGCGACACCGGCTACGTCATTGCCAATATCAAGACGACCTCCGAGATCAAAATCGGCGACACCCTCACCGGCACCTTCGCCCCGGCCACCGAGCCTTTGGAGGGTTTTCAAGTCGTGCAGCCGATGGTTTTCAGCGGCATCTATCCGATCAATACCGCCGACTTCGAGCACCTCAAGGCGGCGATGGGCAAGCTGCAGCTCAACGATTCCAGCTTCGTCTTTCAGGCCGAATCCAGCGTTGCGCTCGGCTTTGGTTTTCGCTGCGGATTCCTCGGGCTGCTGCACATGGAGATCATCCAGGAGCGGCTACGGCGGGAGTACAACATGGACATCATCGCGACTTATCCGTCGGTGATCTACGAGGTGGTGAAGACGAACGGTGAAGTGCTGCAGGTCGACAATCCGGAGTTCCTGCCCGACGCGAGCGTGATCCAGGAAATCCGGGAGCCGATCGTGAAGTGCTTCATCATGGTGCCGAACGAATACATCTCGCCGCTCATGCAGCTCATCATGGACAAGCGCGGCGTGCTCGATCACACCGAGACGCTCGACGACAAGCGCGTGATGCTTTCCTGCGTGCTGCCGCTCAATGAGATCGTGGTCGATTTCAACGACAAGATTAAGAG
>JANPHH010000186.1:0-13564 GCA_031424375.1 Chthoniobacter sp.
GCTGGGACCGGCAGGCGGCGCGGGGAGAGGGACCTCGAACTAGCGCGTGTTCACGAACTTGGCAGGCTGGAGAGACCCACGCTGTAGCGGCCGTCTAATACCCTCCCCAAATTAGCACAGCCGAGGTGGGCCCTATATTCGGTCCGCGCGCTCCGCACCGCCTCTGCCCACGGAGAAGTGCGACGGTCATAGACCGCCGCTACAGCGGAGGGACAGTTCGTGAACACGCCCTAGTTGAACTTGTTCTTCCGATACGCGCCCATCGCGGGGGCGTCGGGGTTCACCTCGGGGCCGAAGTAACGCAGGATCACGAGCGGCTCGGTCTCGCTGGTATTGGCAAAGCTGACGCCGGTTTTTGCGCCGTCTTCGCTGACGAAGTATTCGTCTTCGGTGAGTTCGTGGAAGCGGATGAGTTTGGGCGAATTGATCGCCTCGCCATTGATCGCGCCGCGGCCCTGGACGCAGATGAGGCCGTAGGCGCCCTTGTCCTTGATCGTGCAGACGGCGCCGGGATCGACGGTGAGTTCCTTGGCGGTGAAGAGTTGCTCGCCATCGACCTTGCCGTAGACGATCCAGCGGTCGACAAAGCCTTCGCTGCGGGTATCGGCGACGGGGACGGGCTCGAGGTAGTGGTTGTCCTTGAAGTTAGGATCCACATTCTTTTCCCAGTGAAGCTGCTCGACGATGAAATCTAAATCCTTGTGTTTAGATTTCGGCATGTCTTTGACCAGCAGCGACCACGGCACTTCGCGGCCTTCCACGAGCGACTGATACATTCCGAAAACATCCGAGCCCCACTGCGGCTCATAGGTGCAAAGCGAACCCGGCGCGTGCAGGATGCAGGGATCGATCAGCCAACCGGTGCCGACCTTGAGACGATAGGCTTTCGACAGGTCGAGGATGCCGTTGTCGCCCTTGTTCCAGTCTTCGAGACACTTGCGGACCTGCGCCTTGGTGGTGCCGGGCTCGAAGCCCATGAAGGTGTAGGGGAAGTTATTCCCGACGTTATTGTGTTGCGGCGGGAAGTAGTAACTCTCCGGCTTGCCTTCCTGGCCGACCAGCTTGGCCTGCTTGGCGCTCTGGTGCATGTGGTGAGGGATCGGCCCCATGTTATCGAAGAACTTCGAGTAGACCGGCCACTTCTTGTATTTCTTCCAGATCTTCGAGCCGATCAGCGTCGCGCCGGTTTCTTCCACCGCCTGCGCGAGGGTGAAACGCTGCTGGCCCACCTGCACGTAGCTGAGTCCTTCGTCGGGCACGCGACCCTCATTCGCCGCAGGCGTGGTGCTGGCGAACCAGCGCTCGTCGATGCCGCCGCGGTTGAGGCCGTAGGCGTAGAGATCGTCCGGGTGGAGCTTGAGGCGCTTGCCGGGCTGGAGGAAGCTACGCGGGACCCAGGTGGGCGTGAGGCGCAGGAGGCCGCCGGTGCGGGCGAGTTCGCCTTCGACGATACCGGCGACGTTTTTCTTGAGGGTTTTGAGGTTGAGGACGGAGTTCATGTGAGTGGCAGAAGAGTGAGTGCGCGCAGCGCGGGGAGGTTGTTATTTCAGCCGTGCGCGAGGGCGTCAAAGGGAAAGCTGAGTCCCGCAGGCTGGTCAAACCTCTGTCGGCGTGCGAGCGATGCGCGCGGGACCGCGCATTCCACACAGCCGCGAGGCAAAGGCCCAGCCCAGCCACCGCGCGCCGCTCGACGCGGCCACGAACCAGCCGCTCGCAATGCCGACGGTGGCGCCGACCACCACATCCGAAAGATGGTGAACGCCCAGATACATCCGCGACCAGCCAACGCCGATGACGAGCAGCCATGCGGCTTGCCAGCGGCGCCGACGCGTCAGCAAGACCAGCGGCGTGACGAAAGCTGCGATGACGGTCGTGTGAGCGGAGGGAAACGACGTGCGCGCATGCTTTCCGCCGACCCATTTCCCGTCTTTCCACGGGCCTTTCCAGCCTTTCGCTTCGCGGGCCGTGGGGCGGACGCGACCGGTCAGGACGCGCACCGGATTGACGATCGCCCCGGCGAGCACCGTGGTGGCGAACATGAGCGTGAGGATAAGGATCGCGCGCCGGTGGCGGAGCATCCGGGCAATGAAGATCGCGACGATGGAGGCACCGGCGAGCATGGGCCAATCGGAGCCCTGGCTGAGCGTCTCGGCGGCGAGTTTGAAGCCCGCCTGACGGGTTCCGCTGCACCAGCCGAGGGCCGCGCGATCGAGGGCGAAGGCGAGACCGATCATGGCGACCGCGACGACCCCGAAGATGAGGAGCCGGCGCGAGGTGGCGGCGGTTCGTGGGCGGGCGGTGGCGCGATGGGTTGCGGGCATTCGAGAGAGGAAAGGGGCGGGATCAAAGCAACATGATGCGCAGGTTACAATTGCCATGGCGGGCGGCTGCGTCTGGAATGCGCGCCCCAAATCGGGAATCCCGACCGCCCCTCATGCCTCCCCGGAAGCTTCTCATCCTCTTTCTCGCTGCGCTGCTCTTCCACTGCCTGGGCAACTGGTCGCTGCCGCTCATCGATCGCGATGAACCGCGCTTCGCCGAGGCCTCCCGCGAGATGCTCGAGCGCGGCGACTACGTGGTGCCTTATTTCAATGGGCAGCCGCGCTTTGACAAACCGGCGCTCATCTACTGGATGCAATGCGCGAGCTATCGGCTGCTCGGCACGAATGAATTCGCCGCGCGACTCCCTTCGGCTCTGTGCGCCGCGCTGATCGCCGTCGCGCTGGCGGTGTGGGGCGCGCGGCTTTTCGATCCGGCGACGGGTTGGCGGGCGGCGCTGATTTTCAGCACCTGCCTTCAAGTCATGCTGCACGCGCGGGCCGCGGTGGCCGATATGGCCATGGTGGCGTGTGTGCTCGGCGCGGCGTGGAGTGGCTGGGAGTGGCGGCAGGCGCGGGGCGGAGAGGTGTCGCCGGGCCGCGGCTGGCTTCTCGCCGGGGTGCTGGGCCTCGCGCTCGGGTTCGGGTTTCTGGCCAAAGGTCCGATCGCTCTCCTGCCGCTCGGCATGTTGTGGTGGGGAGGAGTGCCGCGCGCCGCCGGGCGCCTGATCGCGCAGTGGCTGGCGATCTTCGGCGTGGCTCTGCTCGTCATCGCTGCATGGGGGATTCCTGCGCTCTTGCAGACGCGCGGTGAGTTTGCCGCGGTCGGTCTCGGCAAGCATGTCGTCGCCCGTTCGGTCGTGGCGCTCGAAGGCCACGGCAGCCGCGATCTGTGGGGCTATCTGCTCATGCTGCCGTTCTTTTTCGCGACGGTGTGGGTCAGCTTTTTCCCGTGGTCGATCTGGCTGATCCCGACCGTCCGCTCCGCGATGACACGGGCCGCGGAGCGGGGGAGTGCCGAGCGCTATCTGCTCAGCGGCGTCATTCTTTGCTTCGGCATTTTCACCCTCGTGCGGACAAAGCTGCCGCACTACACGCTGCCGGCGTTCCCCTTCCTCGCCCTGCTCGCCGCCGCGTGGTGGCGCGAGATTCTCATGGGAGACCGACGCTTCCGCCGGACGGTGCTCGCGACGGGCATCGGCGGCGTCGCGGCTTTTCTCCTCGGGTTTCCGTTGCTGGCCCGTGAGTTTCCCGCCGCGCAACTCTATCTCCAGGCCGCTCCATTGCTCCGCCGCGAGATGGCGTTCGGCACGTTCGATTACGACGAACCGAGTCTCGTCTGGACGCTGCGCCGCAAGGTTTCAGCGTTCCGCGAAAAGCTCGATGCTGATGAAGTCGCCGCCTGGTTAAACCGGCCCGGCCCCCGCGTCCTCGTGCTCCCGGCCGACGCCCTCGCGCAGTTCGGCATCTCGCCGGAGCGCGGCTACCGCACCTTCCTCGCCGAGGGCTGGCATTTCGTAAAAGGCCGGCCCATTCAACTCGCCCTCGCGATCCGGCAGCGGCCTGGCGATGACTGAGGTCGCGCGCTCGTCGGAGTTCTGCCGGGCTTGCGCCGCGCATCGGCGCCGAGTATCCCAAGCGACCTTTTGCCATGGACCTCACACCAGACCAGCCGCTCGCGGGCGTGCTCGCTCCGCTCTTCGCCTTGCGCGGGGAAAATGATCTCGGCATCGGCGACGTCGGCGCGCTGCGGGAATTCGTGGCCTGGGCGGCGAGGCACGGTATCGGCGTCGTGCAGATCCTGCCGGTGAATGAAACGGGCAACGACAACTCGCCCTACAACGCCATCTCATCGGTCGCGATCGATCCGCCCACGATCGAGATCACGCCCGCGGCAGTGCCCGAGCTTTCCGCCCAGGACATCAAGAGCATCACCGGCACCGTCGAACTCATGCACCTGCGGAGCGGTCCGGTCGTCTATCCGGCGGTGAAGGCGCTGAAGCTGAAACTGCTCGAGCACGCGTTCGAAAACTTCACCGCGCATTCGCTGAAGAAGAACGACAAGCGCGCCCGCAGCTTCCGCGAATTCCGCAAAACCGAGGCGGCGTGGATCGAGAGCTACGCGCTCTTTCGCACCCTCATGGAGGTGAACGCCGGCAGCGAGCGCTGGGATCGCTGGCCCGCAGCGCAGGGGACCTTCGCCGCGGCGACGAAGTGGCTGAAAGCGCTGCCACCCGCGGAGCGCAAGGCGATCGAAACGCGCGCGCGTTTCTTCGCCTACGTGCAATGGATCGCCTGGACGCAGTGGTTCGCCGTGCGCGAAGCCGCGCGGAAGCAGGGCGTGGCGCTGATGGGCGACATTCCTTTCGGCGTCTCGTATTTCAGCGCGGACGTGTGGGCGCGGCCGGAACTGTTCGATCACCAATGGTGCGGCGGCGCACCGCCGGAGCGGGTTTTCAAGGCGGACCCCTTCACGACGAAGTGGGGCCAGAACTGGGGCATCCCGCTTTACAACTGGCACGCACATCGGGCGGAAAATTTCGCCTGGTGGCGGCAGCGCGTCGCGAAAGTGCGGGAGATCTTCCACCTCTTCCGGGTCGATCACATTCTCGGATTCTTTCGGATCTACAGCTTTCCCTGGCGACCGGATTTCAATGAGGAATTCCTCCCGCTCGACGAGGAGGAGGCCAAGGCCCGGACCGCCGGCGCACTTCCCCACTTTACCCCCAATGCCGACGACACCCCCGAGCACAAGGCGGCCAACTGTGCGATCGGCGAGGAAGTGCTCAAGGTGCTCGTCGAGGAGTGCGGCGACCACCGTCTCATCGGCGAAGACCTCGGCGAAGTGCCCGACTACGTGCGCCCATGTCTCACGCGGCTCGGCATCGCAGGCTTCAAAATTCCCGTGTGGGAAAACGAATACGACGGCGGCCCGATGATCGCCGGCCCGAAGTATCAGCGCCTCTCCGTGACCACCTACGCCACGCACGACTTCGAGCCGCTGCGCACCACGTGGGAAAACTGGATGGCCCGGATCGAAGCCGCCGAGCACGGAGGCCCGGAGACCTGGCCGGATCGCGACCGTTCCTGGCACGAAGTGCGCCGGCTCGCCGGCTGGGCGGGCTTCGACGTGCCGCGCCTCATGCCCTATGGCGACGAAGTTCAGGAGCAACTCCTGCACGCCCTGCTCGCCACGAATTCATGGATCGCGATCACCATGATCACCGATCTCTTTGCCAGCGTGCAGCGCTTCAATCTGCCCGGCGCGGTCAGCGATGCCAACTGGAGCGAACGCCTCTCCGAGCCGGTCGCTTTCTGGGACCGCGACCCGATCCTCTCGGTGAAGATGGAGCGCATCGATGCGCTTGTCCGCACGACGGGGCGGTGGAAGTAAGCGCTCGTTGAGTGCGCGCTGAGCCCCGCGCCGGATTATTTTGGACCGTTCGTTAGAATAAAGGCGACGACCGCCGGAACGGCAGGTAGGGATTTCCGGAGCGTCTTCGTGCCCACCACGGGCAGGCTTGAATTAACCACACAAGATCATGAACAGACAACCAACTGACTCGGAAAACGCGGACATCTCCGCGGACATCAAGCTCCTTGAGAGCCTCGGCTATACTCAGGAACTCAAACGGCGGATGAGCGGCTTCTCGAACTTTGCCATCTCATTCTCGATCATCTGTATCCTCGCCGGCGGGATCACGTCGCTCCAGCTCGGCACCAGCGCCATCGGTGGTGCGGCCGCGGGCGTGGCCTGGCCCATCGGCGTCTTCTTTGCGCTGATCGTCGCGGCGGCAATGGCGCAGGTGGCCAGCGCGTATCCGACGGCGGGCGGGCTCTATCACTGGTCGTCAATCCTCGGCGGCAAAGGGTGGGGCTGGGCCACGGCGTGGTTTAACCTGCTCGGCCTCATCTTCGTCACGGCGGCGGTGAACGTTGGAGCCTATACGCTTTTCATCAATTTGATCCTGCCGTTGTTCGGCGTCGATCCGACCAAACTCACGGTGATTCATCAGGTCATCGGCGTGACGATCATCACCGGCACGCACGCCTTGTTCAATCACCTCGGAATCCGAGTCACCACCGCGCTCACCGACTTCAGCGGCTACTTGATCTTCGCCGTCTCCATTACCCTCACGCTGTGCATGCTGATCTTTGCGCCGACCCACGATTTTGGTCGCCTGTTCAGCTTTGCCAATCTCAGCGGCGACGCCGGCGGTGGGGTCTGGCCAGCCAGTGAAAATGGGGGCTTCATGCTGTTGCTTGCCTTGCTCTGGCCGGTTTACACGATCACGGGCTTCGATGCCTCGGCGCATACCTCGGAGGAGACGGTGAAGGCGGCGGTCCATGTGCCCCAGGGCATTCTGCGTTCGGTGTATCTCTCCGGCATCTTCGGGTTCGTCATGGTCGCCAGCTTCATCATCGCGCTGCCCAGCGTGGAAGAAGGAGCGAAGCAGGGCGGTAACATCTTCTTCTGGCTCATGGATACAGTCATCCCCAGTTGGCTGAAGGTGCCGCTCGAGATTGGCATCGTGCTCTCGAACTACCTCTGTGGTCTCGCTTGCGTGACCTCGATGTCGCGCATGGCCTATGCCTTCGCGCGCGACGGCGGGCTGCCGGGATTCATGAAAGTGGTGTCGCCGAACTTCGGTGTGCCCGTGGCGGGGATCTGGGTCGGCTCGGTTGCAACGGTGGCTTGCACACTCTACGCGCCGGCTTACACCACGCTCACCGTGGCTAGCGTGATCATGCTCTACATTTCCTATGTCATGCCCACCGTTGTCGGCATCTTTGCCTATGGGAAGACATGGACGAAGATGGGTCCATTCGACTTGGGGGGGGCGCTTTACAAAGCTCTCGGCGTCATCGCGGTCCTCGGCGTGCTCGCGCTGATTTACGCTGGGATTCAGCCGCCGAATGAAAAGGCGCTGCCCGTCACGGCGATCACCGCCATCGTCCTTGCCGTCACGTGGCAGCTCGGGGTAAAGAAGACTTTCCGCGGCCCGCCCGCTGTGCGGAACAACGATTAACTATCGCCATCTCTACGAATACCGATCAATTCAAGCAACAGGTCGCGGACGGAACGATCGACACGGTGCTGGTCTGCATGCCGGATATGCAGGGCCGGCTGGTGGGCAAGCGGTTTCATGCGCGCTTCTTTTTGGAATCCGATTTCGGCGAGACCCATGCCTGTAACTATCTGCTCGCCGATGACATCGAGAATGAACCGGTGCCCGGCTATCAGTCGGCAAACTGGGCGCAGGGTTACGGAGACTTCGCCCTGCAACCGGATCGTACGACGCTGCGCGCCATCCCATGGCTCCCTGGCACGGCGCTCGTCTTGTGCGATGTGCTCGACCATCACAGCCATCAACCAGTGCCGTATGCGCCGCGTAACATTCTAAAGAAGCAACTCGCCCGCGTCGATGCGCTGGGCGCAAAGGCGATGTTCGCGTCGGAGCTGGAGTTTTACCTATTCAACGACGACTACCGTGCCGCGCATAAGAATGGATACCGCGACCTCGAAACGGCGGGTTACTACATCGAGGACTACCACATCTTCCAAACCACCAAGGAGGAAGCGGTGATGCGCGCGATTCGCAATGGTCTCAACGCAGCCGGCATCCCGGTGGAGAACTCGAAGGGCGAGTGGGGACCGGGCCAGGAGGAAATCAACGTCCGCTACTGTGAAGCGCTGGAAATGGCCGACCGCCACGTCGTGCTCAAGAATGGCTGCAAGGAAATCGCCTTCCAGCACGGGCAGGCGATCTCCTTCATGGCCAAGTGGAACGCGAAACTCGCCGGCAGCTCCGGCCACATTCATCAAAGCCTGTGCCGCAGCGACACGGGCGAGTCGCTGTTCTTCGACGCTGGGAGGGAGCACGGCATGACGGAACTCATGCAGCACTTCATGGCCGGGCAGCTCGCGCACGCGGCGGAGATTACCTTGTTCCTCGCGCCTTACATCAACTCCTACAAACGCTTCCAGGCTGGCACCTTCGCCCCGACCAAGGCGCTGTGGAGTGTGGACAACCGCACCGCGGGCTTTCGGCTGGTAGGTGCGGGCACCCGCGGCATCCGCACCGAATGCCGCATCGGTGGCTCCGACATCAATCCGTATCTGGCCTTCGCGGCGCTGCTCGCTGCGGGCCTCGACGGCATCGAAAACAATCTCGCACTCGAAGCTCCCTATGTAGGCGACGCCTATGCGGATGATAAGCTGCGCAGCATTCCGAAGACCTTGCGTGAAGCGACGGCGGCGGCGAACTCGTCAACTTTCCTCCGCGCGGCCTTCGGTAACGAGGTGGTGGATCACTACGTTCATGCCGCGGAGTGGGAGCAGGGCCAGTATGACCGCGTGGTCACGGACTGGGAGTTGCAGCAGGGATTTGAGCGGTACTAACCTGCCGCATGAGCTCCCGCCGCGCTTCGACGGCCCGGCGGATCGCCTGCTCCACTTCCATCCAGCCTAGCTGAGGCGGTTCGAAGCGATGGACACACTTCGCGTCCCGGGTCGCGCACTGGAGCTTTTTTCGCCGTTGCTCCAGCGGGTGCTCTTTGTCCAAGTCGTGTCTCTCCAACGGGACCCGTATGATCGTGCATTGCTTCGCGTCGGAGCGAGCGAGTGCCGTGGGCAGTTCCATCTGCTGGATGAGTCCGAGACCCGCGCCGCCGTCGTGTAGAAAGGCAGCACGATGTCCGCGCGCTGGAGGGCGCCGGTGATGCCGGCCTCCCACTGCTCGCCGGGCACCAGGTCGCGGTCGTCCCACACCTGGATGTAACCCTGCTGGCTCAAGTGCGTGAGATGCGGGCGGAAAGGGACCAGTTCTTTCTCGTTAAGGTGCGCGCCGTCTCGGGTAGGGTGGGCATCCTGCCCGCCGAGCGGCGCATCTTGCGTCGCGGCCTTTCATGCCGCCTTGGAAGTTCGTTCAGGCGAGACGCCCGAACCGGCGGGCGGGACGCCCACCCTACCCCGCGTTCGGCCACGCGCAGATCGGTCATCGGCACCCACTTCTCCGGATCGTCGAGCGCCTGCACTTCCTCGATCACCGGCACCTTGCCGTGCAACTCGGTGAGATGCGCGCGGATGATGTCGAAGATTCGAAGGAAGCCTTTCTAACCTTTTCCAAAATCTGAAAGGCAACCTCTGGCAATCCTCGGCCACGTCGCCCATCACCGCCACCTTGGTGCGCCGCTCATTGCGATCCAGCCGCACCAGCGCCCGCGCGTTTTGATCAACGCACCTCCGCTCCTGACGGCACTTGCCCGAGGCGGAGGAATGTTTTCACCAGCTCGCCTTCCCCGCACACGATCATGCCCGGGAAGCGCTTGAACCAGGGGCCTGCGGGCACCTCCGGTTCGCGATTCAACCAGTGCGCCAGGAGTGTGAGTTGGTCCGCCCCGATTTCCCGCTCCCGCACTCGATCCACGAGATGGATCATCACTGCCCGCGGAATCTTGTGGCGGCGGACTTTAGGCACCGGCGTCGCCGTAGAAGCCGGCGATGATTCGCTCCCCGATGGCCTTGGCCTGCTCGGGATCTTGTTCCGCAACCATCTGCTCCGCCGCCGCGCCCAGTTCCTCCGGTGACCACATCCGCCCCGGCGTTCCCTCCGTCCGCTGGACGATCCAGTCCCGCAGCGCACGGACGTCCTCGGGCGGCAGTTGCTCGATGGCAGCTTCGATCTCAGCGACAGTGCTCATTGCGGGACGATGCACGCGACGGTGGGGAGCGTCAACGCACGAGCTTGCGCCGCGCCTCGACAGCGCGGCGGATCGCCTGCTCCACTTCCATCCAGCCTTTCTGCGGGACTTCGTAGTCGTAAATCGGCCGTGCGTCGCGGGTTGCACATTGGATTTTTGCCAGACGCTTTTCCAATGGGTGCTTCGGCTCCAGGTCGTTCCGTTCCATTGGCACCCAGAGAAGCGTGCATTGCTTCGCGTCGGAGCGGGCGAGAGCGGTGGGTAGCTCGGTCTGCTGGATGAAGTCCGAGACTCGCGCTGCGGTGGTGTAGAAAAGCAGCACGATGTCGCGGTCGTTCCACACTTGGATGTAACCCTGCTGGCTCAAGTGCGTGAGATGCGGGCGGAAAGGGATCAGCTCTTTCTCGTTCAGGTGCGCGCCGTCTCGGGTAGGGTGGGCATCCTGCCCGCCGAGCGGCGCATCTTGCGTCGCGGCCTTTCATGCCGCCTTGGAAGTTCGTTCAGGCGGGACGCCCGAACCTGCTCGCCCACCCGCCGTCCACCTCTATTCCCCGCCTCCGCCTCGGCGGGCGAGACGCCCACCCTACCCCGCGTTCGGCCACGCGCAGGTCGGTCATCGGCACCCACTTCTCCGGATCGTCGTGCGTCTGCACTTCCTCAATCACCGGCACCTTGCCGTGCAACTCGGTGAGATGCGCGCGGACGATGTCGAAGAGGCTCTGCTCCAGCGCAAAGGCCAACTCGAACTTCTCCATCAGTTCCATGACAAAGCCGTGCTTGTCCGCTGGTATCAACCCGGTGAGCAGCGTTGCGCGATACAGGTAGGACGCCTAGCATTCACGCATGGACGCTTTCGAAACCACGGCGATCGTCGAGGACGCCTCGCATCTCACGCTGCGCAGCCCGGTTCCATTTCCGGTCGCACAGGAGTGTCGCGTCATTGTGCTCGTGGAGACGCCGGAGAGGCAGAATGGCGAAAGCTGGCCGGCGCGATTCTTTGAAGAGATTCGCGTCGCGGACCCCGCGTTCGCCCGCCCGGCGCAGGGAGGGTTGCCGCCGGTGCCAGCGCTGGATGCATGAGGGTCGAGCGGCAGAAAATGCGAGCCGAGGGATAACCCGATGCGCTACAGGCTGGAGATCAAAGAGGAAGCCCGCCAGCAGTTGCTGGCGTTGGACAAAGAACACCGGCGCAACATCGGGTGGCGGTTGGACGCCCTGCAAACCGATCTGGCTGGCGACGTGAAGAAACTGTCCGCGCGGACGCACGAATACCGGCTGCGCGTGGGTGTCTTCCGGGTGCTCTTCCTGCTGGAAGGAGACCTCATCAGCGTGTATGCAGTCAAAGACCGAAAAGAAGCCTATGAGTGACGCCACCACCCTTGAGAAACCAACGCTGGAATCCCTCGCCGCGGAATTGCGACGCCTTCAGGAGCGCCTGGAAGACATGGAAGACCTCATGGAACTGCGTGCCGCCGTGGAGCGCAATGCCGGCCAACCCGGCACTTCTTGGGAGAAGGTCAAAGCCGAGCTTGATCTTATTTGAGGCGCAGCACCGGCGCGAGCCCCGAAGCGATGCGCCATTCGGCTGGAAAAGCTCACCAAGTGAACGCATGCTGCGGGGCGAGATGCACGTCGATACCCGTTTCATCGCGATCATCGGTGGGACGGCCTTCCTGTCGGGGATGGCTGGCTTTCTGATTGGGCGCGGCGTTTCTGCGACTTCGCCAAGGGGGTCAGTCGAAAGCGAGAGCCGACCAGTTCAGCCCGCGCTCATAACAACAAGCGAGGCACCGCGGTCACCGCTGAATTCAGTTCCGGCATCGAAGCCGCCCCCAGCGCGCAAGTCGCCACTCCCCGCAGAGGTCAGCGATGAACCAGAGCTAATCGCGCGCAAACTGATGGAGCTTCCCGCGGGATCTCCGCAAGACACTTGGATGATGACGCATCTGGCCGACGAAGACCCCAAGAAGGGACAGGCGGTGATCGATTTGCTCTCACCACCGCGGCTGCAGGAAGGCGCGTTGCACACCTTCCTCTGGACGTGGGGACGCCGCGATCCTCGCGCCGCATTGGACTATGTGCGGACCTTTCTCCCCGGATCCCTGCGAAACATGGCGTTGACTCAAGTCGGTCGCGTTTGGGCGGAAAGTGATGGGGCGAGTGCTGTGAGGGTGCTCGACGAATTCCTTCCGGGGGAAGCAAGAGATGCGGCCAGCAGTTTAATCGGTGGCTCTTGGGGACAAAAGGCCCCACAGGCAGCGGCGGAATACTTTCTCCAGCATGGCAGTGCGGCCGATCATCAGAATACGGTGCCAAATTTAGTCAATGGATGGGCCAATCGAAAGCCACGCGAGGTAATCCACTGGGCGGAGCGGCTTCCCGCCGGGGAAGATCGCACCCGATTCCTCCGCAACGGTGTGGAGCGTCTGGCAGGCCACGATCCTCAGGCCGCGCGCGACTATATGAGGGGGCAGCCCGGCGAATTTCAGGAGTTGGTATACCAGGGTCTGGCTTCGTCGTGGGCGCGGCAGGATCCAGCCGAGGCAATCCAGTGGGCTTCCACGCTGGAGGACGATCGCCGTCGCAAGAACGCACTCGCCATCATCGCGCAACACTGGGGCCGTGACGACGTGGTGAGCGCGGGCAAATGGCTGAATACCCTTCCGCTTGGAGAGATTCGAGACGCGGCGGTGGGAACCTATGTAATCCCCTTGGCGGGCACCGATCCACGCGGCGCGATCGAATGGACTCTTTCCATTCGCGAAGATCAGCGGCGCGAACAGCGGTTGGAAGAAGTGGCGAGGATTTGGATGAAAAATGATCCCACTTCAGCCCGTGCCTGGCTCAATCAGAAAAATCCGCTGTCAGCGCCCGTGCGAGATCGGTTGTTAGAGGTGAAGTGAGGTCGCGGTTGCAATGCGAAGCAGTACTTTCCACCGGAGGGCAAGCGCGCCGGTCTTCCTTGGCGCTCCGGCCTCAGCGAGATCTCCACTTTCGCCGAAAGGCTGAAATAGGCGAGGGCGCAGAGCACTTTCTCCTCGTCGGCGGTGAACTCCTTCGCGAGGTCGCCGAAGATGAATTCCAGCGGGTCATTGTCCGGCGGGCAGTTGCGTAGGAAGGCGAGCGCGTCGGTGAAGGTGCGGCAGCTCCCGCGGCCAAGCTGGCCGGCCACCCAGCGCAGGAGCAGCGGCTTGCCGGCGGTCTGGGTGTAGAGGGCGATGCGCTCGGCTTCGCTGGTGCGGGCGAGCAGCGGATGGCGCCGGGCGAGGTCGGCGAGGGTGGCGAGCGCGGCGTCCTGGTCGAGCTTTTCGAGGATGAGTTCCTCCGAGCCGGAGCCGATGCGGCGGCGGCTGGTGAGGATGGCCTTGCAGCCCGGCGGCAGGCGTTTGACGAAGGTGAAGAGCTGGTCGCGGTCGGTCTTGGGGAGGGATTCGAGATTATCGAGGATGAGCAGCGCCTGCGCGGGGCGGAGCGCGTCGAGCAGGAGCCGGATGCGCTGGTCCTCGGGGGACTTGGCGATGTCGGGCTGGCCCAGCTCGCGG
>JANPHH010000187.1:0-44655 GCA_031424375.1 Chthoniobacter sp.
CTCAGGCGCAGGATCACGTCCTTCGGGTAAAACGCGGCGGCGATCATGGCGACGCCTTGCGCGAGCTTATCGACGAAGAACTCCGTGCGGTCCGCGTAGCCGCTGGTGAGCCGGTCGATCTCAGCCTTCGCGGCGACGTCCGTGAGCTGGTCGTAATGCACGAGCGCGAGCGGATGCACCTTGATGTAGGTCGTGATGATGAACTCCTCGCGCGCCAGCCCGACGCCGTCGTTCGGGATGAATGAAAGCGAGAACGCCTCCTCGGGATTCGCGACGTTCATCATCACCTTCGTGCGCGGGCGGCCCACGTCCTTGAGATTCACGCGCTCCACGTCGAAGGGCAGCTCGCCCTCGTAGACGAAACCGTTGTCGCCCTCCGCGCACGAGACGGTGACGCGCTGGCCGTCGCGCAGCAGCTCGGTGCCGCGCTCGGTGCCGACGATTGCGGGCACACCGAGTTCGCGGCTCACGATGGCGGCGTGGCAGGTGCGCCCGCCGCGATTCGTCACGATGGCGCGCGCCTTCTTCATGATCGGCTCCCAGTCGGGATCGGTCTTGTCAGTCACGAGCACTTCGCCTTCCTGGAATTGCTCCAGATAGTGCGCGCTCTTGATGACGCGCACCGGCCCGCTCGCGATCTTGGCGCCGACGCTGCGGCCAGTGACGAGCACGCGCCCGCGTTCGCGGAGGTGGAACATCTCGAAGGCGTCCGTCTG
Organism: Chthoniobacter sp.; assembly: GCA_031424375.1. Taxonomy (GTDB): domain Bacteria; phylum Verrucomicrobiota; class Verrucomicrobiia; order Chthoniobacterales; family Chthoniobacteraceae; genus Chthoniobacter. Next base: position 717 of record JANPHH010000187.1, read on the forward strand.
CCGCCGCGACTGCACCGTCTCGGGCCGTGCCTGCACGATGAAAAGCTCGCCCGTGATGCCATCTTTTGCCCACTCGATGTCCATCGGGCACTCATGGCCTTTCTTCGCCGAATAGTGTTCCTCGATGATGCACGCCCAGCGCGCGAGGGTGAGGATTTCGTCGTTGTCGATCGCGAAGCGCGCGCGGTCGGCCGGCGGCACCGGCACGTTCTTCACCATCTTCCCGCCGCCGATGTCGTAGATGAGCTTGAACTCCTTCGAGCCGTAGACCTTTTGCAAAATCGGCGCGTGCCCCTGCTTTAGCGTTGGCTTGAAGACATAGTATTCATCGGGGTTCACGGATCCCTGCACCACGTTTTCGCCGAGGCCGTAGGCGGCGTTGATGAGCACCGCGTCGCGGAAGCCGCTCTCGGTATCGAGAGTGAACATCACGCCGCTCGCCGCGAGGTCGCTGCGCACCATTTGCTGCACGCCGACGCTCAGCGCGATTTTCTGATGGGCGAAACCTTCGTCCGCGCGATAGGAAATCGCCCGGTCGGTGAACAGCGATCCAAAGCAACGCCGCACCGTGTCGAGCAGCGCGCGGCTGCCCGCGACATTCAGATACGTTTCCTGCTGTCCGGCGAAACTGGCATCGGGCAAATCCTCCGCGGTGGCGCTGCTGCGGACCGCCACATCCGGAGGCTCCGGTTCACCGGAGCGCAATCGTTCGTAGGCGTGGACGATGGCGTGCTCGAGCGCCTCGGGCAAAGGGGCGGCGAGGATCGCATGGCGCACCTGATTCGCGCGCATGCGCAGACTCTCCAGGTCGCGGGTGTCCAGACCGCTGAGGGTCTGCTCGATCTGCCGATCCAGACCGGCGTCGCGCAGAAAATGGCGGTAGGCCGCAGCGGTAATGGCGAAGCCGTTCGGCACCCTGACGCCCTTGTCGGTGAGCGCACTGAACATCTCGCCGAGCGACGCATTCTTGCCGCCGACCAGCGGGATGTCGTCGATGCCGATGTCGGCAAACCATTTGATGAACTCACGCGCCTCAACCTGCGGATCGATGGCAGCGGAAGGTGGAATTGCGGCTGTCGTCGGCATGGGGATTTCTGGGGTTGGTTGATTTGGAAGGCGGTGATTGCCTCGTGCGCGCCGTGGCTTTCGTTTGATGGAAAGCTAGGGCCATCACCGCGTTCCGCTACGCGACCCTTGGCCAAGAACAGCCTCATCTTGCACCCGGTGGATGCAGTTCCTTCGCGATGCCCGGTTCGTCTTTACCAATCTCGATGCCGCGAGGGATTTGCGGCGGGTGACGGATTTTTCTGCGATCGGGCGGGCAGCGCGGTTGAACTAGCACGCATGAAGCTGTTCCTCGCCGCCCTTTTCACCGCAACGTCCGCGGCGCTCGCGCTCGAACCGCTGCCTTATAACAATCCCGGCCTCGTCGTGGATCTCGGCGTAGGGCTGTGGGCGTGGCCGCTGCCGATGGACTTCGATGGCGATGGCGATCTCGATCTCGTCGTGAGCTGCCCGGACAAGCCATCGAACGGCGTCTACTTCTTCGAGAATGCGAGTGGCGACACGGCGAAGAATCCGATGCCGGTTTTCAAAGCAGGACGCCGGATCAGCAAGGCGACGCAAAACGTGCAGGTCAGCTATGTCGCCGGAAAGCCGCGCGTGCTGGCGCCGGGGCAGGAGTTTCCGGATTTTTTGCAGACCGGTCTGGAGAAGCCGGTGAAGCTTCCTCTTCCCGCCAACGTGCATCCGAACAAGGTGCGCGGGAACTTCTGGCGCTACGTCGATTACGACGGCGATGGCGCGCTCGATGTGGTCGTCGGCGCAGACGACTGGTCGGACTACGGCTGGGACAATGCTTACGATGACACCGGGAAGTGGACGCATGGACCGCTGCGCGGGTTCGTCTATTCCATCCGCAACACCGGCACGACCGCCGCGCCAAAATATTCGCCGCCGGAAAAAGTGATGGCGGGAGACAAAGCGGCGGAAACCTTCGGCTGGCCGTCGCCGAATTTCGCGGACTTCGACGGCGACGGAGATCTCGATCTGCTCTGCGGCGAGTTCCTCGATGGGTTCACCTATTTCGAAAACATCGGCACCCGCACCGCGCCGAAGTATGCGCCGGGCAAACGCCTGAAGACGGACGACGGCAAAGCGCTGGCCATGGATTTGGAGATGATCGTGCCGGTGGCGATCGACTGGGACAAAGATGGCGACGTGGACCTGATTTGTGGCGACGAAGACGGGCGCGTCGCATTCATCGAAAACACGGGGAAGGCGGTCGACGGCGCGCCGCAGTTTCTGGCGCCGCGTTACTTCCAGCAGGAGGCGGCGGACTTGAAGTTCGGCGCGCTGGCGACGCCGGTAGGGTTTGATTGGGACGGTGACGGCGACATCGACATCGTGAGCGGCAACACCGCGGGCTACATCGGCTTCTTCGAAAATCTCAGCGGCCCGAAAGTCGCGACACCGAAATGGGCGGCGCCGAAGCGGCTGGAGGTGGACGGAAAAGTGATCCGCTTCATGGCTGGGGCGAACGGGAGCATTCAGGGACCAGCCGAGGCGAAGTGGGGTTACACCACATTGAGCGTCGCGGATTGGAACGGCGACGGGCTGCCCGATCTGCTCGTGAACTCGATTCTCGGCGACATCGTGTGGTTTCAGAACATCGGGACGCGCACCGCGCCGAAGCTCGCGGCGGCGCAGCCGATCGAGGTCGAGTGGAATGGCGCGCAGCCCGCGCTCGTGTGGGGCTGGCGCAAGCCGCAGGGCAAGGCGCTGCTCACGCAGTGGCGCACGACACCGGTCGGCGTGGATTGGAACAAGGACGGGCTGACCGATCTCGTGCTGCTGGATCAGGAGGGTTACCTCGCCTTCTTTCAGCGGGCGGAACGCGAGGGAAAACTCGTGCTGCTCGCGCCGGTGCGCGCCTTCCGCGGCGACACGCTCGCGCCTGAAGATCCGCAGCCGAAATTCGTTCAAACCGCTCCCGGCGAGCCGCTGTGGATGAATAAGAAACCGGCCGGCGGTAGCGGGCGCCGCAAGCTTTGCGTGGTGGATTGGGACGGCGACGGGGCGCTCGATTTCCTCGCGAATGCGGCGAATGCCGCGTTCTTCCGCCAGACCTCCGCGCATGATGGACAGTGGTTTTTCAAGGACCTCGGGCTGCTTGACGATCGGAATATCGAAGGTCACGATGTGTCGCCGACGACGGTTGATTTCGATGGTGACGGCGTCCCTGATTTCCTCGGCGGTGCAGAAGACGGGCGTTTCTATTTCCTCCGCAATCCGCGGTCGGGCGGGCGATAGCCGCGACTCCGGAATCTCCAAGAGCTTGTCATCCTGAGCGGGAGTGTAACGGAGTCGAGGGACCTCGGGATGCCGGAGGATCAACGATGTTCTGAAGGCCGTGGTCCCTCGGCTTCGTTACACTCCGCTCGGGATGACAGGTCACTTTCAATGAAACGCTGTATTTAATCTCGGGGCTCTGGCTACGGAGTTGGTGGAATTACGTGGCGGCCGACTTCGATTTTTTTCCAGACGTGGGCCATGTCGTGCGGGGGCATTTGTTTCTGCCAGGCGGCGGTGTTGCCATCGTAGAAGAGGGTGAAGAGATCGTAGATTCCAGGCGGCATGGAGGCCGGAAGCGTGACGAACCAGTCCTCAAAATAGTCGCCGGCTCCGGCTTCCGGGGCGCAGGCACCCTTGATGAGCGGGAAGAGTTGCCGGCCATCGGACATGACCAGCATCAGCCACGGGAAGCGCTCGCGATCCGGACCAAAATGCCACGCAAAACGCAGGCGGATCGATCGGGGCTGCGTCTGCGGAATCTGGAGATTGAGCAGCGTCGTCTGCTCATCGAAGGGAACGGGTGGCGTCGTCGGCACGAAGGCAGGCAGCGGTTCACCGCGCTGATAGAGCGCGAGGGCGTTGTAGGATTCGACGTGCCAGCGATGTGGGCGGAGGAATTCGTGGAGCAGCCGATCGCTCGACGGGATGTCGCGCTCGGCGCCTTCACGGGTCACGGGATGGTAGAAGCCGGCGACGGTGCTGAAGGTGCTGAGGTCGAGGTAATCGATCAGCACCACATCGGTGGGCGTCGGTTCGTAGCGCTCCTTGCTGAGGGTCTTGAGGCCTTTGAGGACGTGATGCAGCGAGTAGAGGTGATGACGGGTCGCGAGATGGGAGAGATACGGCTGGGCGGCGGTGACGCTGGCGTCGGGCGAAATGCGGGCGAGGAACTGGGACTTCCATTCCCGCTCCTCCAGCCGCTGGGAAAGGGCGGGGATCTCCGCAATGAGTTCGCGACCGGGACCGCACCAGATGTGGGCGAGCGCGGCTGCCGCGAGGATGGCGAACGAGGTCGCGCGCGGGGCGCGGACCCGCGCGGTGACCTCAGCGGCAGCGATCCAGAAAAACGGGATGAACGGCGCGGCGTAGTGCGCGCCGAGCGACCATTCGGTGAAGCGCGAAGACAGCAAATGCTGGAGCAGAATGGGCGCGGCGATGAGCAGCCAATGCGCGCGGAAAAGTGGGAGCAAAAGCAGCGGCAGGAGCAGCGACCAGACGATGTCGCCGTGAGTGAGTGCGTGCCAGATCGCGCCTGCGGCCCGCGAGGGTTCGACGAAAAAATTCCGCACGATCTCGCTGCCGTTCGCGCCGAGGTGAGCGTAGAGCTGGCCGTAGTCGACATTACCCGCATTCAGCCGTGGGCTGATCACGCCGACACAGATCGCCAGCCACGCGCTGGCCGCGAGGAGAGGCCACCCATTCCACCGCATCTGCCACGCGCGCCCGCGCCGCCACTCGACGAGGGCGAAGACGCCGCAGAAGGCGACGAGTAGCAGGGCCATGTTTTCCTTCGTCGCGAGCACCGCGAGGAACCACAGCCAGAAACGTCCGGATCGCTCGGCGAGCCGCGCTTCGATTAGGAGCAGGAGCAACGGGGCGGCGAGCGTTTCCGGATGAAACTCGTGCAGCCCTACGGAACTCGTCGCGGGCAGGACGAGCAGCGTGAGGCCGAGCGCGATCGCGCCGGGTGGGTCCAGCCCGAGCCGGCGCGCGATGCGAAAGCCGGTGAACGCCATCGAGGCCAACGCGAGCGTCTGCACGGCGACGAAAAGCATCGGGTGCGGCCAGAGCGCAAAGAACGGCGTGAGCAGGAAGACGATCGGCTCCGCGTGGTTGCCCATGAGCGGGACGTTGAGCAGCGACACCCACCACTCGCCGCGCAGCGCGAGCCACAGCGCCTGGACGTAAAACGCGAGGTCGAAGGTGACGTACTGAAAGCTCCACCAGTGCCACCACGAGATGAGGAAAACGGCGATCGTGAACAGCGTCGCCCCGATGCGAATGGCGCGGGGAGATTTCACGGTGGCGGCGGGCATCGCGCTAGCTACTAGGTGCCGCCGATGCAAAAGACAACCCAGCCGCCCACCCGCCTCCCGGCGCTCGATGGCCTGCGCGCGGTCGCCATCCTGCTCGTGCTCGGGCGGCATCTCCCGAATGAAACGGTGGCCGCGATGCCCGGCGCGTGGAATAGCTTCTTCGCGCTGTGGCAGCGCGGTGGGTGGATCGGCGTGGACCTGTTTTTTGTGCTCAGCGGATTTCTCATTTCCGGGCTGCTCTTTCGCGAACATCAGCGCTTCGGTGAGATTCGTTACGGACATTTTCTGGCGCGGCGCGGTTTCAAAATCTACCCGCCATTTTTTGCGATGCTGGCGATCGTGGTCGGGATCTCGATGGCGAATGGGCGGCCGTTTCCACCGGTGCGACTGCTGCTGCCGGAGGTGCTTTTTTTCCAGAACTACGAGCCGGCGATATTCCCGCACGCGTGGTCGCTGGCGGTCGAGGAGCACTTCTATCTCGCCCTGCCGCTCGTGCTCATCGTGCTGGGGCGGGGGAAGGGTCGGCCGTTTGCGCGGCTGCCGGTCGTTTTTGCATTCGTAGCGCTCGGCGCGCTGGCGTTGCGGCGAGTCGTGGCGGAAGAGCCGTTCGCTTTCCGCACGCACATGTTTCCGACGCATTTGCGGATCGATTCGCTGTTTTTCGGAGTCTTCCTTTCGTGGCTTTGGCACACCCGTCGCGAAGCGCTGGAACAGTTTCTCGAGCGCTGGCGCTGGCCGCTCGGAATCGCGGCGGCGGCGCTGGCCGCGCCGGCGTTTTCGCTGGAAATCGGCGAGACTGAATATTTGCAGACGTGGGGTTTCACGGGGCTCTACCTCAGTGCCGGTATCGTGCTGCTGCTCGCGCTGCGGCGCCCAATCGTCTGCCGCCCGCTCGCGTTCCTCGGCGCCTACTCGTATTCGATCTATCTCTGGCACATGCCGATCCGGCTGTATCTCAGTTCGTGGGGACCGCGCGACTGGCCGCCGCTGGCGCAGGCAGCGCTGTTTTTTGCGCTGAGTTTTGGTGTCGGCATTCTGGCGGCCTGGATCATCGAGCGTCCGTTCCTCGCACTGCGCGACCGCTGGCTGCCGACACGCAGCCGTCCGCTCGCGATGACGGCGCCGGTCGCGGAGACGACGGTGGATCCCGATTGCGGCGGGATGGCTGTGGTGCGGAACTGACTCGCGGTCGTTGACCGGGCGGTCGGGGTCTGCTCACTTCCCCGCGCCATGCTCCGCCTCGCCCTCAAGATGCTCTACGGTGACCGCGCGAAATTTGTGATGCTCGTAGGCGGCCTCACCTTTTGCTCGCTGCTCATGACTCAGCAGATCGGCGTCTTCTGCGGCCTGATGCGCTGGACCACGGCGACGCTGCGCAACATCCAGGTGCCGATCTGGGTGGCCGACCGCGAGGTGAAGCAGGTGAATGAAATCGTGCCGCTGCGCGAGATCGAGGTGAGTCGGGTGCGGAGCGTGCCGGGCGTGGATTGGGCGGTGCCGCTTTACTGGGGGATCATTCAGGCTCGGTTGAAGGATGGATCGTTTCTGCAAGTGCAGCTCACCGGTCTGGACGCGGCGACTTTCATCGGGCGTCCGGGCAAAATGCTCGCGGGCAATGTCGAAGATCTGCGGCTGCCGAACGCGGTCGTCATCGATCAGATCGCGGTGAAAAAATTCAAGCAGAAGGGCATCGAGGTGAAAGTCGGCGATGCGTTTGAAATCAACGACAAGGAAGCTCGCGTGGTCGGGATCTGTCAGGCCGAGCAGAGCTTTCTCGGGCAGCCGTACGTCTTCACCACCTACGACCGCGCGCTGGAATACGCGCCGCCGCAACGGAAGATGCACAGTTTCATCCTCGTGGGCGGACAGCCAAGCGTGCCAGTGGCAGAACTCGTGGCGCGTCTCAGCCAGGTCGACGGGCTGCGCGCGTGGGCGGCCGCTGATTTCAACTGGCAGACGATCATGTGGTATATCGAGAACACCGGCATCCCGATTTCCTTCGGCACCGTCGTCGTGCTCGGGGTTTTTGTCGGCGTGGCGATCGCGGGGCAGACGTTCTACCTCTTCGTGCACGAGAATATGCGCTTCATGGCGGCGCTGAAAGCGATGGGCGCACGCACCCGCGTGCTCGCCGGAATGGTGCTGCTGCAGGCGTTTACCGTGGGGCTCGTGGGCTACGGCTTCGGCGTGGGGCTCACCGCGATGTTTGGCAATAAGGTGCTCGAGACTGGCGAGCCGCCGTTTTACCTGCCTTGGCAGGTGCTCGCGTTTGCGGGCGCGGTCGTGGTCTTCATCTGCTGCTTCTCCGCCACGATTGGCCTGCTGAAAATCATCCGCGCCGAGCCGGCGGTCGTTTTCCGTTGATCATGCCTGACTCGAAGAACGGAAACTCCGCCGCGATCGAGGCGCGCGGGGTGGTGAAGACTTTCGGAAGCGGTGACAACCGCACGCAGGCGCTCAAGGGCGTAGATCTCACCGCGCGCTTCGGTGAGTTGCTGATGATCGTCGGGCCGTCGGGTTGCGGGAAGACGACGCTGCTTAGCGTGATCTGCGGCACGCTGGGATTCGAGGCGGGGAATGTGCACGTCTTCGGCCAGGACCTCGCCGGGATGAGCCGCGGGCAGGTCACGGCGTTTCGCGGAAAAAATGTCGGGTTCATCTTTCAGCAGTTCAATCTCATCCCGACGTGGACTGCGCTGGAGAATGTGTCGGTGCCGATGCTGCTCAATCGTCACTCGCAGCGGGTCGCGGAGGAAGCGGCGGCAAAGCTGCTCACGGCGGTGGGGCTCGGCGAGCGGACCCGCGCTTTTCCCCGGCAGCTTTCCGGCGGGCAGCAGCAGCGCGTGGCCATCGCGCGGGCGCTGGTCCATCAGCCGCGGCTGATCATTTGCGATGAGCCCACGGCGTCGCTCGATGCGGCGGCGGGGCACAAAGTGGTGGAACTGCTGAAGGAAGTCGCCGCCGGTCCCGATCGCTGCGTGATCGTGGTCACACACGACAGCCGCATTTTCCAGTTTGCCGACCGCATTGCCGAGATGGAAGACGGGCTCGTCAAAGTGGTTCACGAAGACCCGAAGGAGTATCGCGCTCAATATGTTTAGGACCCTCACGATCGTCATCGCCCTCGCCGGCATCATCGCCGCCACGTTGCTGGTGAAAAAATCGCGCAAGGTGGAACCGGCGCCGCCGCCGCTGGCGGAGCCGGCGCGGGCGCCGTTTGCGGAATCGATCGGAGCGCGGGGGATCATCGAGAGCGTGAATGAAAACGTGCGCATCGCGCCGACAGTGCCGGGGCTGATCACGAAGGTGGCGGTGCAAGTCGGCGATCGCGTGAAGGAAGGCGACGTGCTGATCGAGCAGGACAGCCGCGACGCGACCGCGCAGGTGCGCATTCAGGAGACGCAGGTGGAGACGCTGCGCGCGCAGATCGCCGAGGCGGAGGTGGCGCTGGCGGATCGCCGCGACCAGTGGACACGAATGGAAAAGCTGACCGAGACACGGGTTTCGAGCGTGGACGAGCGGCAGCGTGCGAAGTTTGCCGAAGAGGCTGCGTCGTCGGTGCTGAACCGGGTGCGCACGCAGCTCGTGGCCGCGGTCGCGCAGCTCGATCGCGCGAAGGTGCAGATCGAATTGCTCATCGTCCGCGCACCGCGGGCAGGCACCGTGTTGCAGGTGAATGTGCGCGCTGGTGAGTACGCGAACTTTGGGTCCGCCGAGCCGCTGATCCTGCTCGGGCAGCTCGATCAGTTTCAGCTCCGCGCGGATGTGGATGAAGACAATGCATCCCGCGTGCGGCCGGGCTGCGCGGCGATCGCCTACATCAAAGGGAGCACGCAGAATCCCATCCCGCTGACGTTCGTGCGGATCGAGCCTTACATTCTCCCGAAAAAATCGCTGACCGGGCAGAGCAGCGAACGGGTGGATACGCGGGTGCTGCAGATCATCTTCCGCTTCGATGCGCCGAAGGAAGCGCCGGTTTACGTGGGGCAGCAGATGGATGTGTTCCTCGATGGCAGTGCGGTGCCGCCGAAGCCGTAGGCGGCAATAGATGCGCTGTCATCCTGAGCGGAGCGCCGGGGAAAGCGGAGCCGCGCTGAAGTGCCGCCCGGCGCGAAGGCGAAGGACTTCTTAAGAGGGTGTACCGAAATTATAGACGGTGTGTCATCCCGAGCGGAATGAAGGGAGCCTGAGCGACCAAAATGAAGTCGAGGGACCTCGGAGTGCAGAATGATCCATGATCCTCCGAAGGCCGGGGTCCCTCGGCTTCGTTACCCTCCGCTCGGGATGACAGGCCTTTTGACTTCCGGTCCACTCTCTAACTTCTGATTAGCGCTCCGCCCCACCTTCGCCCGCAGATGCGAGAGGTCCTTCGTCTGCGCTTTGCCCCACATGCCCCCCTCCGCCTTTCCCCCGCCACTCGACCCCGCGGTGCTCCGCTCAGGATGACAGCGTTTTTTTGGATCGCCCCGCGCCGACGCTACCCGCCCGACTTGATCAGCTCCAACTCCTCCCAGCGCGCATACAGCTCCGGGATCCGCTTCTTTGCCGCTTCCAGCTTCGCTTCGTAGGCCTCCCAGTGGTGCCCGTGTTGCGCGAAAAACTTTGGGTCTGCAAACGCCGCTTCCATCGCCGCGACTTCCGCCTCGGCTTCGTGGATCACCGCTTCGATCGTCTCCAGTTGCTTCGTCTCCTTGTAGCTTAGCTTGCGCGCTTTTTCCTTCCGCGCCGGCGCCGTCTTCACCGCCGCGACGGGCGCGACAAAGGCCTCGGTGAACGCCTGCTTTTTCTCGATGTAGTAGTCGTAGTTGCCCGCGTAGACCTGCGTCACGCCACCGGGTTCGAAAGCCAGCGTGTGCGTGCAGACGCGATTCAAAAACCAGCGATCGTGGCTCACGAGGATGATGCTTCCTTTGAAGTAGAGGAGCGCTTCCTCGAGCATCCGCAGCGTCGCGAGATCGAGATCGTTCGTGGGCTCATCGAGCACGATCACGTTGCCACCGCGCTTGAGGATTTTCGCCAGCGTTACGCGGCTGCGCTCGCCGCCGCTGAGCTGGCCGATCTTCGTGTTGATCCGGTCATCGGTGAAAAGAAAGCGCCGCAAATAGGCGCGCAGCGAGATCGCTTCCTCGCCCAGTTTCACGTGTTCCTGACCCTCGCCCACTTCCTCCCAGACGGTCTTGTCGTCATCGAGCGCGAGGCGGTTTTGGTCCACGTAGTTGATGATCGTCCGTGCGCCAATTTCCACCTCGCCCCACGTCGGCGCGATCTCACCGAGGATGCAGCGCACGAGCGTGGTCTTGCCCACACCATTGCGGCCCACGATGCCGATCCGCTGTCCTTCCGCGAGGTCGAGCGTCAGCCCATCGAAGAGCACCCGCCCGTCGATCTCCATGCCCACGTTGCGCAGCTCGATCACGCGGTTCGCCAGCTTCGGCGCGGGCGGGATGACCAGCTCCACGTCGAGCTCCTGCTCCGGCGCTTCCTTCGCCGCTTCCTCAAAGTAACGCTCAATCCGATCCACGCTCTTCGTCCGCCGCGCACGCGGACCTTTGCGCACCCACTCGAGTTCCTTTTTCAGAAAGCGCTGCCGCTTGTGTTCGAGCAGCTCCTCCGTCTGCTCGCGCTGCGCCTTGGTGATCAGGAAGTCGCTGTAATTTCCCTCATGCGACACAAACCCGCCGCGCGCCAACTCGACGATCCGGGTGGCGATGCGGTCGAGGAAGTAGCGGTCGTGCGTCACGAACATGCACGCGCCGGTGTAGCGCGAGAGAAAGTCTTCGAGCCACTCAATCGACTCCGTGTCGAGGTGGTTCGTCGGCTCGTCGAGAATGAGGAAATCCGGCTTCGCGAGCAGCGCGCGGCAGAGCGCGACGCGGCGTTTTTCGCCGCCGCTCAGATTGCCCACGATGCGATCGCGATCCGGCGCGTGCAGATGATCGGCGAGGATTTCCACACGCTGATCGAGCATCCAGCCGTCGAGATGTTGAATGTGATCGAGGAGCACCGCGGCGCGGTCGCTCTCCGGCGGCACGCTCTCGTATTCCGCGATCAGCGCGAGCACGGGCGCGGCGCCGGCGCGGATATTTTCCTCCACGGTCTTCTCTTCATCGAGGGTGAAGGCCTGCGGCAGCCAGCCGGTGATCAGCTCGCGCTTGCGCGTGAAGATGCCGCCGTCCGGTTGCAGATCCCCGGCCGCGATGCGCATGAAGGTCGACTTGCCGCAGCCATTGCGGCCGACGAGGCCGATGCGCTCACCTTCATTGATGGCGATGGTGGCGCGATCGAGCACCGTGTGCGGACCGTAGCGCACGGTGAGTTCTGTCGCGGAAGCAATGGGTGTCGGGTCGGCCATGAGGGCGGCAATAGAAATGACCCTCGGCCAATGTCCAATGACCAATCGCGGAAGCTCGCTCCCACCTCATCGGCCGTCGGCCCTTCATGCCATCTTTCGAAAATTAAAACACTCCGGGGGGGCGAATGCCGCTCTCGGGTAGGGTGGGCGTCCCGCCCGCCGGTCAGGCGTCTCGCCGGGACGAACTTCCTCCGTTACACCCAAGGTCGCGGCGCAAGATGCGCCGCTCGGCGGGCAGGATGCCCACCCTACCCGAGACCCGCCCCCGCGCGGTCGTCTGGTTATTTTTGAAAGATGGGATCACTCCTCCTCCGCCAGCGCCACGAGCCGCCGGCCGATGTGGAAGTGCTCGACGACCGTGAGCACGACGCAGAGCAACGCCATGAAGAGCAGCACCGCCTCCTCGCGCGCCGCCGCCATCATAATCCCGACGAACATATTCCACACGAAGTGGAGCGCGATCGCCGCGGGCAACCCGCCGCGCCGAAGATAGAGCGAAAGCGTCGCCGTCACGTGAAGGAACAGCACACCCTGGGTGAACATGTAGAAGAGTCCGATCACCAAGCCGGATTCCCAGCGGCCAGAGCGCATGAAACCGCGTGCCAAATCGGGCGCGGCAAGCGCGGTGCCGGCGGCGAGGTAACACAGTGCCGGGAGCAGCGACGGCAGGCAGCCGAGGATTTTTTGGTAAGCAATTCGCCGCATGCTCATCGGCAGCATCGCGAGACTGGAGAGCGTCTTCCACCGGCGCTCGTGACGCAGCACGCTGGCGGCGATGAAGGCGAGCTCCACGCCGAGGATCAGCACCGCGATCCACAGCGTGAAATACCCCACCTCAGACCACTTCACGCGCTCCCACCGCCACTGCACCGTGAGGAAAATCGCCGTCGGGATCGCATAGGCCACAAACTTGATCGCCATCCACGCCTTGCCGCCGGTGAGGAAATAGAAATCCTTCCACGCCAGCGCGGACTTCCAAGTGCGGCCGGCACCGAGCGCGTGGAGCCGCGAAGTGCGCCGCGCGATGAGGCTGCGCGGCTGGGAGGCTTCCTGCTGCTCGCTGCAAAAGACTTCAAAGAGCGCCCACGCGAGGAGGAAGCAGACGGCGCCGAGCGCGAGATTGCTGCCCACCTGCCAGCCGAACGGACCCTCGGAAAATCCCGTGCTGAGGATCTGCATGAGACGGTTGAATGGCGACGCAATGGAGACCGCGTCCGCGATGTGGTTCAGCAGCACCACAGCCTCCGACGGCTTCGTCACCAATCCGAAATATGTCGGCACCATCGCCATCCAGCGGATGAACGGTACGCCCGCAAAAAACGTGAACAGCGTGAAGCCGGTGAATACTGCCGCACCGGTGCTGCGGCGGCAGATCACCGAGCCGAGCAGCGCGAGGTTGGCGACAAAGATGATGAAGGCCCCGAGCGTGCAGTACGCCGCGATCACCTGCCGCGTGGCCACCCCGCCGAGCGAGATGGCGAGCAGCGTGAAAGGAAACTGGGCCAGCAGCAGGAGCAGCGCATTCACCACGCGGCTCGTCGATTTCCCGAGCAGGATGGAAAGCGCGTTGAGATTCGTCATCCGCAGCAGCCCGAGCGTCATCTCCTCCTTTTCTTCCGTGATCGCCGAGGCGAAGTGGCTGAACCCGGCGAGTAGCACGAAGAAAAAATTGATGTAGACCACGGTGCTGAAGAACCGCAGGCCCGGCGCATTGCCCCAGCCGAAGGAACTGCTCACCGATGCGAGGAAAAGCAGGATGATCAACACCAGCCCGATGCGGGCGAAGTAGGTCATCTTCAGCCGCGTGTCTTCGCGCAGCGAACGGCCAAACAGTGCGAGAAGCGGGGAGATCATGTGGTGGAAAATTCCAAGTTCCAAATTCCAAGCTCCAAACAAATTCCAATGGAGTGAATGGCGGAAACGGACAGAACGCCTTCTCCGTTTCTCCATCTTTTCAGTTTTTGCGCTCCGATTGTTTGGAGCTTGGAATTTGGAATTTGGAATTTTCTCTTCACGCCCTCACCCCCGGTTCCGTGAGATCCATGAACGCCTGATTGAGCTGCCGGATGTCCTCCGCGCAGCTCACGATCTGCGCGCCGGAGGCGAGCGCGGTTTGCAGGATCGTGTTCAGCGAAACCTGCGTGCGGTCGAAGGTGATCGTGTATTTCGGCTCGTTCGGCAGCGGCGGGAGAATGCGCTGCACTCCCGGCAGTTTCGCCAGCGCATCGGCGCAGGCGGGGTGCTCCGCGGCGAGCGTCAAATGGTAGCTGGAGATCGTGCCTTCGCCGCTGGTCATGAGTCCGCGCATCGAGCCGGTGTATTTCACCACGCCGCGGTCGAGGATCGTCACCTGGTCGCAGAGCGTTGCGAGTTCGCTGAGGATGTGGGAGCTGATGAAGATCGTTTTCCCCAACCGGCGCAGCTCTTCGAGGATCTCCATCAGCTCGATCCGCGCCCGCGGATCGAGGCCGCTCGCTGGTTCATCGAGCAGGAGCAAATCCGGATCATGGACGAGCACGCGCGCCAGCGAAACGCGCTGCTGCATGCCGCGCGAGAGGCCATTGATCAGGTCGTCCTTGCGGCCGGTCATGTCGGTGAGGGCGAGCACATCCTTGATGATCCGGTCGCGGTCCGCCTGCCCGAGCCCGTAGGCGGCGCCGAAGAAATCCAGATACTCGAAGACGCTCATCTGCCGGTACATCGAAAAGTGATCCGGCATGAACCCGATCTTCCGCCGCACCTCCTGCCGCTCGCGCACGATCTCGCGACCGAAGACCCGCACCTGACCGCCCGCCTGCGGCCGGAGCAGCGTCGCCAGCACTTTCAGCGTCGTAGTTTTCCCCGCGCCGTTCGGTCCGACGAACCCGTGGATCGACTGCCGCCCCACGGTGAAGGTGACGCCGCTCAGCGCGTCGTGCGTCTTGTAGCGGTGCGAGAGATTGCGGATGTCGATGATGGGTTCGTTGACAGTTTCGCTCATGGTTTGAAGACCTCCTGCAGGTAAAGGGTGTAGCCGATCTCGCGGACGAATCCTTCGCCCTGCATCCGGAATCCCTCCGGCGACGGTGCGAACACGAACAGCTCGAGCTGCCCCGCGGGCTGCGGCCCGCGCGTGATCGCATTCTGGAAATAGTCGCGCCCATCCAGCGCTCGCGCATAGAGCAGCGGCAGCAGGAGCTGGAGCCGCTCGGGCACCGTTCGCTGATCATGGACGCCTTGGTTGAAACTCGCCGTCTGCACCTTCGTCGCCGGCAGGAACATTTCGTAGGCCACTGCCTGCTCCTGCTCCGCGAGCATGAGGTCCGGGCCATAGCGTTGCAGGAGGTAGAAGCGATCGCGATACCGCGCGCGCACCTCCACGGTCTCGGCGGGAAACTTCGCCGCCGTCTTGAGCACCAGCGCCTTCAGCGTGTCGCCCTGCTCTTCCCAGCGCTCCACCGTCACACTCGTGTCGTCACCCTCCATCGGCGCGCGGTGCACGAATTGCCGTGAGGAAAATAGCGGAATGTCCGCGAAATAACGCCCGTCCCTGCCGTTCATCAGCGCGCCGTTGATCGCTTCGTTGCTCACCGTCCCGTAGAGATTCGACGGCGCGCGGTGGGTCAGCGAATACTCCGCTCCGCGCGTGGCAAACGCGCTCAGCCACTGCGTCACATCGAAGCGGCCCGGCTCCAGCGCCCGCGCGATGCTCACGGAATCCACGCACTGCGCTTCGCCCGAACCGCGCCGGCCCACCACCGAAAACAGTCCGCCGAAAATCGCCACGCACCCGACG
Organism: Chthoniobacter sp.; assembly: GCA_031424375.1. GTDB lineage: Bacteria > Verrucomicrobiota > Verrucomicrobiia > Chthoniobacterales > Chthoniobacteraceae > Chthoniobacter. Next base: position 16,234 of record JANPHH010000187.1, read on the forward strand.
AACGCGGCGATGGAATGCCGGTAGTCGAGCTTGCGGCCGACCATGAAATGCACCGGCCCGATCAGCACCACATAGAGCAGCGACAGGCTGTTGATCAGCCACCAGCGGATCTCCGGCCGCGTGAGACTCGCGAGCTGCGGGAAAATGTTTCCTTCGAGATTGTAGACGACCACCGACTTGGGCTGCTTCATCTCCGGCGCCGGCCGGCCGCGATCGACGAACGTGCGCTCCGTCAACTCCCCGCGCGGCAGCGCGACGCGCACCACCTGACCCGCGCCGAGGCGCGTCATGTCGTCCGTTCCATTCAGGGCCGCGAGCTGCTCCGTGAATTGCGGCCACTTTCCATCCGAGCCCGGCAGCAGGAGCAGCAGTCCGCCGCGGCGCACCCAGTCCAGCAGCGCCGCGCGCCGCGCCGGCTCCCAGCGCGGCACGTAGTCCAGCGCGAGCGCGTCGAGTCCATCCATCGCCGCGACCGTGGTGGGAAAGAGCGCGTCGGAAAAACTCCGCACCCGCGAACTCGCGGCAAACGCACCCTCCGCATCGCTCAGGATCACCCGCGCCGGCGGACCGATCGCCGCCTGCGGGAGCTGCGCGCTGCCACCGCGTTCCCACTCCAGCACGAACTGCTCGTAGCCCGCCCCGATGAACACCGTGAACTGCACCCACCGCTCCGTGCCCGGCGACAGAAACACCGGCTGCACATACGGCGCGCCATTCGTCCCGCCGACCCCTCCCGATTCGCGCAGCTTCAGCACGCCCTCGAAGTTCGCCTTCCCCGGATTCGCCACCCGCACCGACACGATATTCATCCGCCCCGGCACCACCCGCGCATCGAAACCCCAGAGCGACTCGCGCACCTCCAGCGCACCGGCTCGAATGCCCGCGAGAACGAGCAGCAGAGTGAGCCATGGGGCGAAACGGGGGCGGGACATGCGGGCGGAGCGTAGCAAGCTGTGCGGCGCAGGCGATGGCAGAAATGCGCGGCGGTTGCGGTTCACCTCCGCCGCACCGACCTCAACGGCGCAGCCAGCGATCCGCATGGAGTCGGAGGGTGAAGCGCATGGCCACGGCCAGCCCCGCGTGGATCGTGAGGCTCGCGAAAACCGCGATCATGAGTTTCTCCGAGGTAACGTCTTTCATCCAACGGCGCGGATAATCGAGGCTCGAAATCATGCCCGCCGGGGACATCACTTTCACGAACAGTTGGTTCGCGCTGCGACTGACTTCTTCCGCGAGAATGAGCGGCAGCACCCACCAGGTCACCAGCACAGCGATCGTGACGACGATGGCGCGAAAGCGCGTGCGCATCCGCGTGCCGACGAGCATGCCGAGCAAGGTCACGAAGGGCAGGAAGATGCAAAGCATGGCCGCCCAGCATCCCAGATACGTCGCCATGCCATGGATCTCCTGCGTATCCCAATCCCCGCGGAGGTAGGCGTAGGTGGCGGCGATCGTGAACAGTGGCATCGCGAGCACGACCATGAGGCGGAGCAATGCGCGCTCTTTCTCCCGAATGATCTGCGCGCCGGAGAGTTGCGTGGTGAGGAGCGGTTCGAGCGTCTGATCGACCCGCTCAGAGATGACGACATTCGCCGCCTGAACCCCGATCGTGAGCAGGACCAACGCACCAGTGAGGTTGATGATGACGATGAACCCGCCCCGGAACTCGGTGAGCATCGCAAGGCAAAGCGCCACGGCGATCGTCTCCAGAACGACGAAGATTCGGAGCAGGTGGTGCAAACGACCGAGTCCGCGCCGCTTCGTCTCCCGCCAAAAGATGGGATGCGCTTCCGGAAGATTCCCGCCCGCGGCGAGGACCATGACGCCGCCGGTGAGTCGGTTCGCGCGCTGCATCAGCGCGTCGATCGATCGAAAGAGGAGCGTGAGGAAATTCGACGGCGGAAGGAACGCGCGACGGAGGAAAAAAATGCGGGCCAGAATGAGCAGTGCCAGGGTGAGCAGCGCAGCCGGGAGGTAGGATTCGTAAAGCGGGTGCGAGCCCCGTTGGCCGCGAACTTCCACCAGCACCGACGGCGCGAAGAGGAAGGTGAACCATTCGTCATCGAGCCGAATGCCGGCATGCACCAGCAGGTAGGCCATAAATGGCGGACCGAAAAACATGGCGACCGCGAGGAAGTAGGTGGTGAGCAGCGCGTTGACCGTGCTGCGACACCACACCGAACACAGGAGCGTGAGCGACCCCAGCAGCAGCACGTGCAGCAGCAGCGCGGCGGATTGCGCCGCCACTTTCTCGATCGCGACCCCGCCGAGCGAATACGCGGCAGCGAGGAGCGGCGCGCCGAGCAGTACGATGCCGAGCACCGGGACGATGCCGCCGAGGTATTTTTGGAGCAGGATTTGCCAGGGTTTTAGCTCGGTGAGCAGAAGCAGCACGAGCGAATCGCGTTCTTTCTCCTGAGTGATGCAGCCGCACATCATCGCGGGGAGAAAGAGCGCGATGCCGACGGTCTCGATCATCACGAACGCCTCGTAAATGTTCCGACCGGTCCCGAGCATCGACATCACATTGAGGCCGGCCACGGCGCTGAGATCCTGCTTCGGAAGGAAGAGCCACACGATGCCATACAGGCCGACCGCAAACAGCACCCGCGCGACGTAGGTGCGCGGCCGCGCCGCACTTTCGGTGAGCTCCTTCACGAGCAGCGGCAGAGCGAAAAAGCGGCGCAGCCGATTCATGCCGTGCGACCTTCGGTGAGCTTCATGAACGCCGTCTCCATGTCCATGGCGTCGGGCTGGAACATGCGAATCCGCGCGCCGAGCGCGTGCAGCGCATCGAGCAGATCCTCGGGCGCGAATTCGTCCTCGCGGAGTTGCACCGCGATGCGATCGGGCTGTTCGTCAAGGCCCGCGAGGTGCGGCAGGGCGCGGATGCGGGCGTGGAGTTCCGGCGAGGAATTGGCGAGCTGGATGTGGATCGTGCGCCGCAGATTCAGCGCGCGGTAGATCTCGGCAAGCGAACCATTCGCGACCATGCGACCGGCTTCGATGATGCCGATGTGCGAGCAAAACTGCGCCAGCTCGTGGAGGATGTGGCTGGAGACGATGATCGTCTTGCCCATCGCCTGCAGTTCCTTGAGCAGCTCCCGCATCTCGATGCGCGCTCGCGGATCGAGGCCGCTCGCGGGTTCATCGAGGAGGAGGAGGTCGGGATCGTGCAAGAGCACGCGCGACAGGCTGAGCCGCTGCTTCATGCCGCGGGAAAGGCCATCCACGGGCGCGTCGCGCTTCTCGGTGAGATCGGTGAGCGCGAGCACGTCCGCGATGAGCGCCTTCCGTTTTGCCGAGGGAATGTGATACGCGGCGGCGAAAAAGTGGAGGTACTCACCCGCCGTGAGGTCGTCGTAGACTCCGAAAAAATCCGGCATGTAACCGATCTTCCGGCGGACCATCTCGGGTTCGGCGCGAACGTCGTGGCCGGCCACGCGCACCTCGCCGCTGCCGGGCTGCTGGAGCGTCGCGAGCACCTTGATCGTCGACGTCTTGCCTGCGCCATTCGGCCCGATGAAACCGAAGATTTCCCCGCGCGAGATCGTGAAGCTGAGATCCCGCACGGCGTGGGTGAGGCCGTAGTGGATGTTGAGATTCGAGACCGCGACGAGCGGCTCGGCAGTGGGGGAGGGATCACTCATCGGTGCGGTAGATGCGGCGGTGGATGGTCAGCGTGCTGTCCTCTCGCGAGAATGCGATCACGACCCACTCGCGGAAATCGCCGAGGTCGCCGGCCGTGAGGTCGGACAACTGCGGATCACCGCTGGGCGCCAGGCTGGAGAGGATTTTTCCCATCAAGCCGTGGGGGTGATTGGACAGGTGCCGAATGAATTCCCGATGCGATTCCGAACCGGCCGTGCCTTCCACCAACTGCCCGCGATGGTAGACGTGAATGGCATGCGCGCCGACGTTGCACCGCTGGGCGAAGAGGCTCGCCGGCTTGCTTTCCGTGACCAGATCGCGCGCGGTAATCGCACCCCAGGCGATGCCGCTCGCGTCCGGCGCAGCATCAAGCGTGAGGCGCCGGATGATGCGCGGTTCCCATTGCTTCAGCTCGTGACTCACGCTGAAGCGCAGCGGGTGCTGCCCCTCGTAGCGCGCCGGCCGGTTCGGCGAAGACTGCGGATCGAAGCGTGTGGAAAATGAAGCGGGCACGAGCAGTTCCCGGCTGTGCTCGGTTTTCAGCGTCTGGCTGCGCCCGACGAGGAACATCTCGATCCGCGACTCCCGGAGGACCCGTCCGCTCCGGCCGACATCGACGACGCGAATCGCCGTGCGAAGATCGTTGCGGCCGAGGTAGTGATTCGCGGCGAGGATCGTGGTGGCGGTGAATGCGGCGGTGGAAAGCGGAAACACGAGCCAGGTCCACCGGCGCCGCCGCAACCAGCCGAGCACGAACCATTCACCGGGACCCACCGCGAGCACAAAGCCGGCGAGGAGACCCGCGATGACGCCGAGCGGCAGCATGCGCACATTCGCCGGGAAGAGCGTCTGCAGCGACTCGGTCACCGTGCGGGACCACTGCCACGAGTTGATGATGTTCCCGTCAGCGGGGCCGATCCGGCGTTCGCCGCGGCGAATCTGATCCATCCCCGCCTCGCTTATTCGCCAGAGAAATGCCGCCGTCTCGCGCCACTCTTCGCGGGCGAAATCCCCGGGCCGCGAGGGTGGCTGCGCAGCGAGGACGCATCGGCCCAACTCGGCTCGGGCGCGAATGATCGGGTCAGTCGTTGGAAGGAGCCGGCCCGCGCCATCGCGCTCGAGTTTCGCCCCGCCCAGCGCGCTGGCGACGACACGCTGCAAGGCTCGAAAGTGATCGGGCGAAAGCTGGCCCGCGCCGACGATGAAGACATTGCCGCCCGCCTCCACCCACTGGACTAGCGAGTCGAGCTGCCGCTGGCGGAGCCGGGAGAAGCTGTCGCCGTCCAGAATCACGACGTCGAAAGCGCACCACGCGAGCGCGAATTCCGGGAGATCGGCGACCTCGAAAAACGCCGGGGTGGTGGACCACGTCGCAGACCGCCCCAGCGAATCCTCCGCGAAACGATCGAGCCGCAATTCCTGCCAGAGCCGCGCCGCGCCTTCCGGGACGGACGTCTGTCCACCCACCACGGCCATGATGAAATCCTGCCCACCCGGCAGCGTCCACAAACGCGACTCCCCCGCCGGAAAAACACCGCGCTCGGTGACAAAGTGAGCTTTCACACTCACTTCGTCGCGCCCCGCCAGTGGCGGCAGGATCATGCGCAGTTCCAGCCCACTCGCGGGCACCGCGATTTCGTGACTGCGCACGATCGCCCCGTCTCCATCGAGTCGGCTCAAGGCGAGCTCCAACCGTCCCTGCACGAGCGGCGCGCCGGTCACGCGGAGTTTCACCGACACGATACTGGGCGCGCCGCTCCGGGTGCGCAGGGCGATCGGCGTCACCTCCGCGCTCACGCTCACCGCAGCCACCGCCTCGGAACCGAGCGCGAGCATGATCACCAGCCATCGGAACATGCGGAGCAACCTCATCAAAGCCTCCTAGCCGATCGCGCCCGACCGGCGCTGAAACCACCACCATTCCACGAGCAACAACACAAAGCCCGCGGCGGCGAGCGGCCACCACAGCGGGCGATCGGTGCGGGTGACCGCGGTCGCCGCGTTGACGGACAGCCTGTCATTGAACTGGATGCTGTCCGCCGCGGTGAGCGCGGTTTCATTCGGCGAAAGCAGACTCGCGCCGATGCGCAGCTCCTTCGCGCCGGGACCCGCAATGGCATACTCGCCGACCCGCGGGGCCGGGATGCCAGTGAGTTCGCCGCGCGCATCGGCAGATTCACTGCGCACGAGGCCGCGCGGGCCGTCGATGCGATAGGCGGCGCCGGGCTCGAGGGTGACGGCGGGCAGCACGCCAGTGCGCGCGGCGGTGGCCTCGGCGAGACCGGCGCGCTGAAGGGCAGCTTGCGCGAGGTTCGCGGCGAGGATGGGGAAGCCGACGCGATACGGAAGCGTGGAGCGGTCGGTGTGAATGAGCACGTTCACGCGCAGCGAGGTGTCGTCGCCGCGGGCGAGGATGAGCGGACCGCGGGCGCTGTGGGCGAGGATTTCGTAGCCGAGATTCGCGTAGCGGGCGTCGTCGATGCCGGGTGCGCTGGCCGCTTCGTCCATGAAGATGACATCGGCGAGCGAGACGTGCTGGAGGAGCGGCGAGTCGCGACGCCAGTCGATTGCGGTGGAGTTGCGCGGCTCGACGGCGAGCAGTGGGCGCACGTCGTCGGGGATGATGCCGATGCCACAGCGGACGCGGGCCGGGAGGGTGAGATCGGCGGGGGAGTCGGAGATGACCAGATCGTAGGCGGCCGGCAGTGGCGCGGTGTCGGCCGGGAAAATGTTGACGCCCGTGAGCGTGCCGAGCGCGTGGCGGTAGCTGGTGAGCTTCGGCGCGACGTAGAGCTGCAGGGAACGCGCGGCGGGCAGGCGGAGCCAGGCGTCATTGTCGCTCGGCAGCGCATCGAAGCTCGTAGGGCGTAGCGCGACATGAATCGCGGCGGCCGTTTCACTCGCGAGCGTGAAGCTGAGCCGCTGCCCGCCGTTTTTCGCGGGGACGACGTTCTCCTCCGCAATGACCACGCCATCCTGGATGAGCTCGACCGTTCCGCCCGCAGCATCGGGCGAAGATGAGTCGATCTGCACGAAGACGTTCCACTTTCCGCCGAGCGTGCGGCGGGCCTCGAGCGCGGTGATGCCGAGATTCGGAGCCGCCACGGTGAGGCGCTGAAAGTCGATGGCGAAGGGCAGCTCGAAGTTCGCCTGCGCGGGAAAATTGCCGTCGGAGAGGAGCAGCACTTTGTCGAAGGAAGCGCTGCGGGCGAGGGCCTGCGCGGTGCGGAGCGCTTCCTCGAGATCGCTCGGCACGTCCTCGACTTCGAGGGTGTCGAGCGCGGTGCGGAGGTCGCGGCGGTTATCGGTGAAAGCCGTGAGCCGGCGCGCGTGGCGGCTGAACGCGATGAGGCTGAGCTCCTGTCCGGGCAGCAGCGCGTCGATGACGGCGCGCGCTTTCTCCCGCGCCTCAGCGAGCCGCGGACGTCCGCCTTCGCGATCCAGCGCGACCATGCTCGCGGAGGTGTCGATGAGGATGACCTGCCGGTCGCCGCGATCGCCGCCACGCTTGAGAAAAGGCTGCATCGCCGCGAGCGCGAGCAGGGAAAGGAGAAGCAATTGCAGCAGCAAAAGCAGGTGGCGCTTGAAACGCTGAAAGGGCGAGTTCACGCGCTGATCGCTGAGCACCTGCCGCCACAACACAAGCGACGGCACTTCGATCCGCGGCCGCTTCAGCTTCAGGAAATAGAAGACGACGATGGGGATGAGCAGGGCGAAGAGCCACGCGCTGGCGAGCGAGGTGAAGCTCATATGATCCAACCGGCGCGGCGCATGCGATCGAACACCACGCGCTCGAGCGGCTCGGCGGCGCTGACCGAAAGGAAGCGGCCCGCACGCTGGCGGCAGAGTGCGGCGAGCGTGGCTTCGTGGGCGGCGCGATATTCGTGGTAAAGCGCGAGGAGGTCGCCGGTGGACGAGATGTCGAGCTGGCCGAGCGTCTCGCAATCAATGAGGCGATGATCGTCAGTCAGCTCGGGGGCGAGTTCGGTCGGGCCGAGGATTTGCAGCGCGAAGATCTCCAAGCCGGAGCTGTGCACGAGATTGAAGGCGCGGCGCAGATCGCCCGCGGTGAGGAAGTCGCTGATCACGATCGCGGTGCCACGGCCGCTGTGCTGGCGGAGGAAATTTTCGATCCCCTGTTCGACCGGCGCGGCACCTCCGCCGGTGATGTTTTCGAGAAAGCTGATCAGCCGCGGCTGGCCGGTGCGACCACGCGCCGACGCCATGCGCACCTCCCCCGCCCCTGCGCCCAGCGCACCCGCGCTGACCTTTTCATTTCCCCGCAACGCGACCACGCCGAGCGCCGCCGCGACCCGCCGAGCCAGCTCCAGCTTTCCTTCGAACATCATTGACCGCGACGCATCGACGAGCACGGCGACGTGACGCTCTTCCTCGTGGTGAAACTGTTTCAGATACGGCCGCTCGGTGCGCGCGAAGATATTCCAATCCACGAAGCGCACGTCATCGCCCGGCGTGTAATCGCGGTAATCGCAGAACTCCGTGCTCGTGCCGCCTTTCGCCGCGAGGTGCTCGCCGCGCCCGCGATTCGTGAACCGCCGCGAGACATTCAGCCGCAACCGCGCGAGGCGATCGAGATCGCGGTTGCCGAGGAGCGACGTGAGTTGCGGTGCGCTCATGATTCGCCGGCAGCCTTGAGCGTCCGCTGCCTAAGGGCTTCCGAAAAATAAAACCCGATCTCGTCTCGGAGCTGATCGAGCAGCGGAGCGACGGCAGGAATCAACCGCTCTTCCTTCGCGCGGACGAGCACCCCGAGCAGTCCGATGATGGGAATCTGCCGCCGCAACGCAACGGCTCGCCCCGCAGCCTCGTCGATGAGGAGCACGTCCGCGCTCAACTCTTCTGCCAGCACGATCGCCTCCGCCTCACCTGTATCAAGCATCTCGCCCGCGAACCGTGACACCAACAGGGGATCACTCACCGAACGAATCGTGAGAAACGAAGGCAAGTCGGCATGAATCACTCGAAGTTCGCGAGCGACAGCATCGGGAACAATGACGATCCCGAAGATCTCGTGCAGGAGCGACACTTTGCCCAACGAGATGAGGTTGGTGATGCAAGACGTGTCGCTGACGACGATCACGAACGCGGCAGGTTTTTCAACGTGTGCAGATCCTGTTCAAAATCCTCGACCCCGTAGTGGATCGGGATTTTTCGGCGACCAAGTTCTTTCTGAAACTCAAGGAAGTTGAGCCCAGCGATTTTTGCCCCGCGACACGTCGAGGCCTGATTTGCCGCGAAAAGCGCCACAGCCAGTTCCAGGCGAACCTGCTCAGGGGTCATGCCGCGCATGACTTCATCGGGAATCGTCAGGGTCATGGCTCAAAGCTGCTATGGCTCTCGTGATGTGGCAAGCTACGCCGCCGCTTCCTCCGGCACCGCTCGGGCGAGTTCATCCACCAGGCCGGGAACGCTGAGATTCTCGGCGAGGCCATCGTAGTTCAACAGCACGCGGTGGCCGAGCACTTCGGGGGCGAAGTGGCGCACATCCTCGAACGCGACGTGCGCACGGCCATCGGCGAGCGCGCGAACGCGAGCGGCACGGATCAGCGCCTGCACGGCGCGCGGGCTCGCGCCCCATTTCACGAAGCGCCGCACATTCTCGCCGGACTCCGCCGCCTGCGGATGCGTGGCGAGGACGAGCCGCACGGCGAAGTCGCGCACGGGGTCGACCACGACCACCTTCTCCAGCACCGCGCGCAGCTCGAGGATGCGCGGGCCGTCGATGATCTTGCTGACCTCCGCGCCGCCGCCGAGCGTGGTGCGGCGGACGACTTCGTTCAGCTCGGCGCGATTTAGAAAGGGGACGTTCAGCTTGAACATGAAGCGGTCGAGCTGCGCCTCGGGCAGCGGGTAGGTGCCCTCCTGTTCCAGCGGATTCTGCGTCGCGAGGACGAAGAACGGCGGCGGCAAAACGTAGGTCGCGCCGGCGGCGGTGACGCTGCCTTCCTGCATCGTCTCGAGCAGCGCGCTCTGCGTCTTCGGCGTGGCGCGGTTGATTTCATCGGCGAGCAGGAGCTGGGTAAAGATCGGCCCTTTGCGAAACTCGAACTGGTAGCGTCCATCCGGCGATGCCGTCATCACGTTCGTCCCGACGATGTCCGCCGGCATGAGGTCGGGCGTGAATTGAATCCGGCGGAAATCCAGCGTCAGCGCCCGCGCCAGCGTCTTCACCAGTTCCGTCTTGCCGAGCCCGGGCACGCCTTCGAGCAGCACATTGCCGCCCGCGATGACGGCGGTGAGCACGCCCTCGATCACCCGCTGCTGGCCCACGATCACCTGTCCGATCGTCTCGCGGAGTTTCTGGAAATCGTCGCGGAACCGCGCGGCCTCGGTTTGGAGTTCGGTGGGGGTAGTCATCGGGTTATGCGCAGATTACGCAGATTGGCGCAGATTCAGAGCGCAGAAAAATTGCGTTGATCTGCGAGGATCTGCCAGAAGTCGAGCATGGGAGTGTGGACGCAAAACGTCTCATCCAAAGCCTGTCATCCTGAGCGGAGCGCCGCGGGGGCGACGGCGGGGCGCGCGTAGTCGAGCCGAGTCTGCGAGACAGCCGAAGGCAACGACCTCTCACTATTTCCCTCAAAGGCGTGCGCGACGGAAGAAATGGAGGGAGATCCTTCGACTCCGTTCCCGCCCACCTTCGCCCACCGGAAACTCCGCTCAGGATGACACACGATTTTAAGGATGTTCATTGGCAGCGGAGCGTTGCGGGGAGGGGCAAAGGGGAAAGGCGGCGGCCGGAGTGGGTGGAGCGGCTCGACTCCGCACTGCCCCGCACACCCCCAAAAAAACCCCAGCACCGACCACGCAGCGCTCCGCTCAGGATGACAGGATTGTCGTTTTCGACGGGCGCCTACCCGCGACAAGACTTCCCTTCCGGACCATCCTTTAGAAATCAGCGGAGTCCATTCATCGCCACGCCAGCACCAGCACGCCGCTGAGGATCATCGCGCCACCGATCGCCAGCTTCGGCGTGAGCGGCTCGCGCAGGAGCCAGAAGGCGAGCAGGAGGGTGACGATGATGCTACCCTTATCCACCAGCGCCACGAACGACACCGTGCCGGTCTTCATCGCGCGGTAGTAGAAGATCCACGACAGAGACGTGGTGAGGCCGGAAAGGGCAAGCAGCGCGAGATCGCGCGGAGCCGCTGCCGCGAGCGCAGCGGCCGGGCGCCCACCCGTCCAGACGAAGGCATTGACCGTCACGAGCACGAAGACGACCGACGTGCGCAGCGCAAGGCTCACATCCGGCCCGAGATTCGCCATGCCGGACTTGGCGAGGATCGAGGTGAGCCCCGCGAAGAGCGCGGCGAGAAGGGCTTGGAGTTTCCAGGTTTCCATGGCGCGAGCCTAAAGAGCCTGACGCCGGTTGGCGACGCGCTCGCTCGCGGCAGTCGCTACGGCAGATCTACTCTCAAGAGGCCCTGCCCGCCCTCAGCGAAGGTCGCCACCACGGCGGCCGATCCCGTCGCATTATAACTGCGGCGTGCCCCGAAGGCGCCGGGCACCGGGTTCAGCAAAGTGAAATCGGCGAGCGTCCGCGGCGCACTGCCATTGAGGAAATCGACCTCGGTGCCAGTCCGCAGAACGAGGCGGGCGACTCCGCTGGGATCTTCTGCCCAAAGTCCCAGATTGTTCCCGCGTTTCACGCCTCGCCCTTGGAGTGAGGCGAGAAAGAGAGCGCCGCCACCGTCCCGGACGGCGTAGCTGAGGAAGCCGCTCCACTGGGTGTCCGGGAGGGGAATGCCGTCCGTCGAAAGTGCGGGTCTCCCGAGACAGGCCAGCATCTGAGGGCTCGTTGAACCCGAGAAAAGCGCCGCGTGATCGCTCCGCTTTGCGCCACCGCCTGTGATCGAGGCGAGGAATACGCAGCGTCCCTCCGCATTCACGACGGGATCGTAGAACGATGAAAAAGCCGGCCCGCCAGACAAGGTGCCCGGGTCGATGGGTTTGCCCTCACGTGCGACCAGCGAAAGCGAACCGGCACCGGTTGCTGTCGCGATCCCTTCGTTGTCGGCAGTGCTCACTCCGCCGACTCCGGCTTGCAGCGAAGCGACCGCGGCGATCCAATTACCGGTGCCGCCAGTAGATGGCGGGCCGAAAGTTGCCCACTTCGCACCGGCGATGAGCGCGGGATAATTGTCGCCACTCGCGGCGATGATCGTCTGGGTGCCGGTCGGGGAAATGCTGATGACCGCCGTCCGACCATCACTCGAGATCGCCTTCACCACGGCGAACGCATCATTATGCGACCGCCCCTGGCCAGCACTCCCAAGCGGTGCCGAAAGGACGGTGAAGCCCTTGATCGAGCCGAGCAACGCATTGGGACCGGTGCGCATGAGGAGATGGCCTGTGGTCGGGCCCGTGAGAAGAACGAGCGCGGTGTCATTGGCTGCGGAGACACTGGTGCGATCCCGGTTGATCCGCACGAGCGCGAGAAGCGCATGATCGCGGAGCGAAAGGGTGGTCACGGACTTCAAAGTCACATTAGTCGACAGTCCCGGGACCGCGGCGCCTTGTCGGAGCACGAGTTGGAGCGGGCCGAATACGTCCGTCCACACCGCCTCGTCCTCCGTTGTCTTGACGCCGGCGAGCTTTCCGGAAAAGGCGATGCTTCCATCCGGAGCGAGCACGGGATTGAGCAGGCTCTTGCAGGTGAAGATCACACCGCCCGGTCCGGGGACCGGCCCGCCCTCGATCGCGAGAATCTCACCGACGCCGGCGGCGTCTTCGCGGTAAACGGCGTCGAGGCGCTTGCGACCACTCGCGACGGTGGCCAGCACGGCCAGGTCGCGCAAATCGCTGATCGCTGGGGACTGGAGCCTCGAAAAAACGGCTCCACCCGGAATGCCACTTTGCGTCCCCGCGCCTGGCACCGGCGCTCCAGTCACCGCGCGTGCGGGAGTCGCGGCCGCCGCGTTCAGGGAGGTAAAGCGAACGACGACCGTCGAGGCCACGCTAGCGACATTGCCAGCCGCATCTCGGACGGCGAAGGAAATCGCGTGGCGTCCGACCGTTAATGGCGTGCCCGGCGCAGGCTGCTGGAGAATGCGCGTCACACCCACATCGTCAGTGGCAGTGAGGAGCGAGCGGAAATCCGGCAGCACGGAAACACCGGTCGCGCTGGCGCGAAGCTCACGCGCCGCCATTGGCTGGACCTGAGGCGGGGTCGTGTCGACCACTCCCGTCGAGCGGTCGACGCGCACGTCGGGAACCGCGCCGGTCTCGGCAAGATTGCCCTGAAGATCTCGATAGCTGACGCGGAATTCGTAGGTCCCTTCCGGAAGCGAATCGCCCCCATCGACCCGAGCGATCGAAGACGAAGCACCAAGGTCCCTCGCATCGAGCTTGAGACTCCGCCTGCCCCGAACCTCCTGAGTGGCGGCCAGCGTGAGGGTTCGGCTTTGCGCTCCGGACACGATCACTTTCAGACTTCCCGGCCGCGGCACCTTGGGCAGAAAAAAAGCCAACGTCAGCGGGCCGGTCGTGTTGGAGTGAGGCGCTGGCTCATAGATCTCAGGCGGCAGCGGAGTGGACGCCGCGCCGTAGACGTAAACGAATCCTTTATCCACCATGACAGTGTCCGCGAGCGGCGCACCCACGGCGAGTCGAGTGCCATCTGTAGCCAGGACACTTCCGAAGCTTTCGATCCCGCTCGTCGGTGGAGCCGCAGTGGAAATTGCCGTTGTCGGGGACGATGAGCCCAAGTCATAGAGTGAAACTCCCTGACTTCCGGCGATGGCGGCGAGCGTTCCGGAAAGCGCGCAGCCACTCCCGGGGAAAGTCTGCGTGGATTGCGCCGGAGTCGCCGAAGCGAGGTCGTAGAGGAAGGTTTTTCCGAGCCCGGGCGCGCTGACCATCACGCGGTTTCCCGAGAGCGCTACCGAGTCTCCGAGATACTCGTACGCGCCGGCGGTCGGCGTGCTGAGCTCCAGCTCCGACGCTGGCGAGACGGACAAATTATAGGAAGCAGCAAATCCTCCATAACGGCGCCCGAGGGGTTGATGCCGCCACCGCGCGCCCACAATTACCCGTTGTCCGGAGATCGCGATGGCGTCTCCATAGTAATCAGTGAAGGGGCTGGAAAACGGGGACTGGAGACTGCCTGAAGCAGGAACTGGCACGGACGGTGTCGCGCTGGCGAGGTCGAACACGTGAACGGACGATGCGCGGCCATACCGCGACACTGCCAGCAGCTCATCGGACAAGGCGATCCTCGTTCCGAAACGGCCACCCCAATCGACAGGACTGGACAGCGTTAGAATGGGTGGACCGGGATTTGCGCTGGTTAGGTCGTAAACGTAAACGCGGCCGGCGCTTCCCTCAGCAGTTCGTTGCGCACCGGGCGCCGAGACGATGAGCCGATTTCCCGTCACCGCAATTCCGGTTCCAAACTCGCCGTCCACCTCCGGGATTTCGCTACGGAATGTGAATGCAGGCGCGTTAGGCGTCGCGCTGTTCAGGTCGTAGACGTAGGCAGCACCTGCGTGATTGGCACCGATACTTTCGAACGGCGAACCGACGGCAAGCCACCGACCGGAAACGGCAACCGCCGACCCAAACTGATCGCCCGCCGATGGACCCGCGGAAGTCAACACGGCGACCAGGGAACCCGGCACAACCGCCGAAAGGTCGAAGACGTAGGCACTGCCGGCGTTTACGGCGAGCGTATCATCCTGCGGCGTGCCCACCACCGCGGTGGCCCCGCTAACCGCCACCGACCAGCCAAACCAATCCGTCTGATATGCGGCCGGCGGCGTCGGGTTGGGCAGCGTCACCGCAGTGGATGCGGGCGAAGGTGCCGCGAGATCGAAGGCGTACGCCGCGCCTTTCAGCTCACCACCGCCCTGAAATGCTCCAACCAACAGTCGCGAACCGGAAACAGATACGGCCGCACCGAAGCCGGCACCGCGTTGAGGATCAGGATTCGGTAAAGAAACCACCGGCACGGCGGGCGTGGCGTTCGTGATGTCGTAGACGAACACCGCACCACCCGCCTCGACAACCGTACTGTCCGCACCGGCACCCACCACCACGCGATGACCCGAGATAGAAACCGAACGGCCAAACTGAGCCTCACTCCGCGACGAAGGATGGCTCAGCCGGAGGATCGGGTCGCCGGGAGCAAAACCGGCAAGATCGAACACAAACACCTCACCGCCCAACGGTGAACCGGTGAAAAGCCCGGTCCCGACCACGAGTTGGCGTCCGTCGATCGCTACAACGCTGCCAAAGCAAAAATTGTCCGCCGGCGTGGGACTGCTTAAGTTAACAAGCGGAATCGCCGGAGTCGGAGAGAGGAGACTGAAGACATGGACGGTGCCCGAGGCAATTGCACCGCCGGAATCACGCGGGGCACCGACGACGAAGGTATCGCCCGAGGCCGCAACCGCAGCGCCAAAGTAGGTGTTTGGCCCATTCGTAGGTCCGTCGACCCGCAAGACAGGGACCGCTGGATCAGCCGCGGAGAGGTCGAAAACGTAGACCCGCCCACGCGCCGAGTTGAAACCACTGGCACCCACAAAGACCCGCGTTCCGGAGATCGCCACACTGGTCCCGAATAAGGCGCCTTCAGTCGGCTCCGGATTTGGAAGCACCTGCAATAACGCGCCAGTCGATGCAGAAAAAATCTTCACCGCGCCCGAATAATTCCCACCAGTTCCGTCGCCGGGAACTCCGGTAATCACGACATCCCCAAAAACCGCCACGCTCGATCCAAGATTCCCTCCCCCCGCTGTCCCGACCAGAGGCGGCGGAATGGAATGGGTGAGCGTATCGTGCACCTGAGCCGAAGCGAAGGAGGAGATCCACGCAAAAACCACGATCGAGAGAATCCGCGCACTCATCGGTAAGTTGCTTTATTTGGGGGGCAGGCCGCAGGTCGTCTGTGGCTCCCCTTGGATAGCACGCCAGGGAAGGACTCGCCAGAGCGGGTTCCGCCCGCATTGGAATTGTCACAATCCGCTCAGCGCCGCCGCGCGAGCTTGGCTGCGGCTTCCTCCAGCCAGGCGCCGTCGGGCGGTGTGTAGGGGCGGAAGGTTTCGTCGCTGCCTTGCGCTTCGTTGTGCAGGAGCGCGCGGTGCAGGCCGAGGTTTCCAGCCTTGGGCGAATCGATGAGGCTGGCGGAGTCGTTGGCGCTCATCTGAAAGACGACGCGCATTTCGAATTCGCTCAGCAGCTTGCGGCTGATGAAGCGGCCGACGCTGTTGAAGGTGTCGATGGCGGCGAGGACGTGGACGCCGTGGGTGCTGCCTTCGCGGATGATGTCGCCGAACTGCGCGGAGGGGCTGGGGCCGTCGTCGCCGCTGCCGGTGAAGTCGAACTCATCCTCCTGCCGCAGCTTCTTGAACTTCTGCAGGCCGAGCACGAACACGAACACGGCCGGCCCGGTCACGGTGCCTTCGCCGCCGGTGGTGCGGGTCTTGAGTTCCTCGGCGACTTCACTCAGCGCGCCCGCGATGTCCTGCCCGCGGGCGACGGTGACACCGTGGGGGACCATCGCGACGATGCGGTCGATGAAGGCTTCTTCGGACGAGCCGGGAGCCGAGGCGTGAAGGAGGACGAACTTTGCCGCGCCGAGCGGATACTGCGCGGCGAGCGAAAGCAGCGCGATGGCGAGCATGGAAGTGGCGGCCTCTTCGCGCTGGCCGACGATGAGGAGGTGGTTGCCGCTCTGCCGCTGGAAGGTGGCCTCGGTGGGGCCCTTGATGGAATTCGGCGCGCCGAGCCACGCGCGGCCAAAGGGGGGCGGGGTGAGCGGCACGGTGTCGAGCGCCACGGCGAGCGGGTCGTTTTCGCGGAGGTCGCTCGGTGCATTGCCCTCGAAGACGATCGGGCTGGCGGGACGCTGGCCGGTCGCTTCGGCGAGGCCGCGGATTTGTTCGAGGCGGGCGTCGCGTTCGTCGTCGGAGAGCCACACGACCTGGAACGGGCTGTTGCCTTCGAGCGCGCCGGCGGAGTCGTTGTAGATGCCTTCGCCGGGGCGTGAGAGCAGGCGCGGGGCGGAGTTGTTCTCATCCATGATGAGGTAGGCGTCGGCTTCGTTGCACTGCAGGGCGACGCGGATGACCATCTGCCCCATGGTGGCGCGGGCGAGAGTGAAGGCGCCGCCGAGCGTCTGCGAACCGAGCAACACGTGGATGCCGAACGCGCGACCCTGGCGGACGATGCGATCGAAAAGCACGGCAGCGGTCTGCGCGATGGAATCGTCTTCCACAAAGAACTCCTGAAACTCGTCGATGAGCAGCAGCGAGCGGGGCATCGGCTCGGTGCCCCCGGCTTTTTTGTAGCCGGGGATGTCCTGCACGCCGAGCTTGCGGAACATGTCGCCGCGGCGCTTCAACTCATCATCCACGCGCTGCAAAACGCTGAGGCCAAACTCGCGGTCGCTCTCGATGGCGATGACCCGCGCGTGCGGCAGGCGCGCGGTGGCGTAGGCCTTGAACTCGACGCCTTTCTTGAAATCGATGAGGTAAAACTCGACCTGCTCCGGCGAGCAGGCGAGCGCGAGGTTGGTGATGATGACGTGGAAGAGCGTCGATTTGCCCGAACCCGTTTTGCCGGCGAAGAGCGCGTGCTGGCGCGTGCCTTTGCCGATCGCGAGATACTGCAGTTTCGTCGCGCCGGTGCGGCCGATGGCGATCTTGAGTTCGTGCGTGGTGTCGCTCTGCCACAGCTCTTCGGGCTTCGGTGCGATCTGGGAAAACGGGACTTCGACGCGGTTCGAGTCGATGCTCGCCTTACCGATTTTGTGGACGAATGCGGCGGCCAATTCCGCCGGCGGCGGCTCGTCGAAGGCGATCGTCGCACCCGCCGCGACTTGCTCGGGCGCGATGACAAACTGGCCGTTCTCTTTCCGCAGACAAACGCTCGCCTTGCGCAGCTCATCGGGCACAAAACCATCGGGCAGCGGCGCACGCGGATCCCAGTGGATGAAGGTAAACACGCCACAGCGCGGACCGCTGACTGCGATGCTCTGGAGCCGCTTCGCCGCGCCTTCACTGAACTGCGCGGGAAAATCCGCGATGACGAGGAAGTGGATTTTCTCCGCCACGCTGCCGGCCTGCGCATTGTATTCCGTGATCGTCGCGTACTCGTTGCGGAGATACATCTGGATCACTTTTTCAATGTGATCGTTCAGATCGCTGAGACGGTCTTCGAGCTGGTCGCGCGGGGTCCAGATGCGGCGGTTGATCAGGCTCTCCTCGTAGTCGGCGAGGTGCATGAGGCCGGCAAAATTTTGCCCGAGGCCCACGGGGTCGAAGATGGTGAAGGTCGCCTTGCCCGGAGGCGTGGTGGAGAGCAGGCGGAGGATGAGGTTGTTGATCGTGCCGCTCACCGCGGGCTCGCTGGAGTCGGGAGTTTCAAAAAGGATCGAGCCGCGTGCGGGGAAATTCAGCGAGACCGGGATGTTCACCTGCGCGGTTCCCGGCAGCGCGAGGCGCGGGTCCTTCGGCACGCGGGCGGGATCGCTGGCGAGGTCGAGCTGCAAGTGCGCGAACCGCGCCATGGGCATGAACTCGCGCGGCGGCGACCACTGTTCCACGAACGCCACCGACCACGGCGGGAAGCTCGCGTCCAGCGCCCGCTCCGTCTCCGCGACATCGTCGTAGAGCGCGGTGATCGCTGTCTTCCAATCCGCCTCGAGCTGGCTCCAGCGCGCGGCTTCATCGGCGTTCAGCGCGGCGGTCTCGACGTCGTTCGCTTCGGTCAGTTTTTGGATCTGCCCGGCGGCCGTTTCGTTGATCGCCGCGAGGCGCTCGTCGCGCTGCGGTGCGATGCGGCGGAGCTTGCTGCGGAAGAGTTCGGCGTTGCGCACCGTCGCGCGCGGCGCCTGTTTCTCGATCTTGCGCTCCATGCGGATGCGGAAGTCCGCTTCCACTGAATCCGCGCGATTCCATTTCTCGCGGATCTCGGCACACGTCTTGTCGAAACCGGCGAGGATCTCGCGGTGATCGGCCTCGCGTTTGGCGGTGACCGATGCAGCCGCCACGGCGCCGGAGCGCAACGCGCCGGCGAGTGATCCCGCGAGCTGCGTGGCCCCGGACTGCGCCTGCCGGCGGGCGACGCGATGCAGCACGATCGCCACAACGACGAGCGCGATCACCACGCCGCCAGCGATCTGGAGTCCCTCGGGTCTGAGCCCGAGCGCCACGGCGACGACCACGCCGATCGCCATCGCGATGACGACGAGCCCCGCGAGATGCACCACGGCGAAAATCCGCGGGAGGACGAGGCGCCGGAACGCCGCCACGGCGTCGCGCAGGGCGGTCACGTCTTTCTCGAGTTCGTCGAGCGCGGCCGCCGGTTCGCCGGGCGTGGCATCGCCCTTCCTCTCGGCCGCCTGCACGAGCTGCCTCTGGAATGCGCCGAAGCCTTCCACCGCGCGGTGCGCATCCCGCGCCACCGCCGCGTAGGCCGCGCGCTGCGCTTCAAGCCGGGTCGAGTGCTCGACGAAAATCTTCTCCGCTTTTTTCAGGTCGTTGTCGCGCCGGCGTTCCGCCTGCACCTGCTTGAGTTGCAAGTCGCCGATCCAGCGTCCACGCACCTCCTCCGCCTGCTTCGGCAGATTTTTCAACAAGGAGAGGCGCAACCGCTCGATGCGCTCCTTTCGCGAGTTATAGCTCGCCTTCACCCCCGCGTCGGCGGCGCCGAAAAAGCTCTGCGCGTCCCCGGTTTCCGTCGCGAGGCGGCTCTCCACGCGGGTCGTCGCCTCGCGGTGTTTGCGGCGCAGCGCGGAGCGGCGGTTGCCGAGGTCGCGCGTCATTTCCTCCTCGCGTTTGGCAAAGTCGGCCGCCGTGCTTTTCAGCGCGGTGAGCAGCGCGAAGCTGCGGATCAGGCTGAAGTCAGGACGATTATTCACAGTCGGCTTTTACCTTGCGCAGCAGAACGTCCAATTCCTCGAGCGCCGTCGTGGTCCGCGAGACGTAGCCGGGCAGCGGTTCGAGATACTTGCTCTCGAATTCGAGCGCCTTGGCGTCGCGCCAGTAGGCACCGACCTGCTGCCACGCGATCGAGAGATCCTTGGTGGCTTGGGCGATATTGGAGGCGGCGGCGCGGGTGTTCATGGGAAAAATTCCAATTTCCAAAATCCAAGCTCCAAACAATCAGAGCGAAGGGAATGAAATCAGGGAAAGGGAGGAAAGGGCGATTCGGCTGTTTTCAGCTTTCTGTTTTTTCCTCCGGTTGTTTGGAGCTTGGAGTTTGGAAATTGGAGTTTCCCTCGGCGTAGCTTTCCAGGGTTTTTTGCGCCTGGAGGAGATAGGAGATCGCCTTGGGCAGGTCGTGATCGAGGAGCAAGCGCAGTCCTTCGAGCCGCTTCAGCAATGGGTCGGCTTCGTGGTCGAAATTGCGCGTCCAGAATTTCACCGCGCGCAGTTTCTCCTCCGCCTCGGTCACGGCGGCTTTCGCCTTCCGCACGGCGTTTTGCTGGGCCACGAGATTATCGCGCAGGCCGGAGAGCTTCGCGCTGAAGAGCTCCTGCTCAGCGAGATCCAGCGTGCGGGAGCGGCGCCGCAGTTCGCCCTGCCAGTGCATGCGCTGCTCGTTCTGGATCCAGTTGCGCGTGCGGCGCACATCGTCGCCCACGCCATCGAGATGCTGGTGTGCGGTGTGGACGAAGAGGATCAAGCTCGATCGGAAGGACTCGAGCGCATCGACCGACGTGACTTTCGCCTGCTCAGCCATGGGCTAGCGCTGGTCGAGGTATTCGTCGATCCGCTGCGCCTTGCGGAGCAGGAAAGGCGTATGCTTCTCGGAGATCTCCACGAACTTTTTCAGCACCTTCATCGTCGAAATGAATTCTTCTCCGAACCGCTCGTGCTCCTGATCCTGCCAGGTGCTGCCGAGCGCCGCGAACCGCGCCTGGAGCGATTGCGCGCGGACCTGCACGTCGTCGTTGAAGCGCTTCAGCTCCTTGGCGAAACGCCGCACTTCCTCGGGATCCATGATTGCTTGAGCCATAAGCGGGAGAGGTGGGTGGTGGAAGATGCGCGGGGGAAGGCAGTGGCTTTCCCGATATGGCGGCAAGGTAAACAGGGGCGGAAACGCATGCAATCCGCGGCTTCGCTCCTATGACAGGTTTCGCACTTGCCCGGCGTGCGCTAGGTTTTCAGACTGCTCCGCTTTCCCTAAAACCATGAATCCTCAAACCGAAGCCCCGAAGCCCCTGGCCGCCAATGAAGGCATCAAAAGCGCTTCGCATCATCTCCGTGGCACCATCGCTCAGGACCTCGCCGACACCTCGACTGGCGCGATTTCTGAGCCGAACAGCCAGCTCACGAAATTCCACGGGCTCTATCTCCAGGACGATCGCGACCTGCGCAACGCGCTGAAAAAGGCCGGCCAGGAAAAAGCGTTTTCCTTCATGCTCCGCGTGCGATTGCCCGCCGGCCGAGCCACCGCGCAGCAGTGGCTCGTGCTCGACCGCCTCGCGGATGAAGTCGCCTCACCTTCCCTGCGGCTCACCACCCGGCAGACGTTCCAGTTTCACGGGATCCTCAAGGGCAACGTGAAGAAGCTCGTCCAGGGAATGCACCAGGTGCTGCTCGACTCTATCGCCGCCTGCGGCGACGTGAATCGCAACGTGATGGCCGCGCCGAATCCCGAGCGCAGCGACGTCCTCCAGCTGGTCTACGAACACGCCCGCGCCTGGAGCGAATACGCGCTGCCGAAGACGCACGCTTACCACGAAATCTGGCTCGACGAGGAACTCGTGGCCGGCGGCGAAGCTGAGCCAATGTACGGCGACACGTATCTGCCGCGCAAATTCAAGACCGGCTTCGCGTTGCCGCCGTCGAACGACATCGACGTCTTCAGCCAGGACCTCGGCTTCATCGCCATCGTCGAGAATGGGAAGCTCGCCGGCTACAACGTGACCGTCGGCGGCGGGCTCGGCATGAGTCACGGCAATGCGGAAACTTTCCCGCGCCTCGCCGACGTGCTCGGCTTCATCGCTCCTGATCGGGTCAACGAAATCGGCGAGGCCGTGCTCACCACCCAGCGCGACCACGGCGACCGCGTGAACCGCAAACACGCGCGGCTCAAGTACACGATCGAGGACAAGGGCGTGGAGTGGTTCAAGGCCGAGGTCGAGCGGCGCTCGGGCATCACCTTTGGCCCGGCGCGCGCGTTCGAATTCACCACCATCGAAGACCCGCACGGCTGGCATCAATGCGCGGACGGCACGTGGTTCTACGGCCTGCACATCCTCAGCGGCCGGATCAAGGACGTGGACGGCTGGCCGATGAAAACGGCGCTGCGCGAGATCGCGGAAATCCACACCGGCGACTTCCGGCTCACGCCGTCGCAGAATCTCAGCATCTCCGGCGTGACCGCGGAGCAGAAGCCGAAGATCGACGCCATCCTCGCGAAGCACGGCCTGACCGGCGAAAACAACCGCTCGCGCATGCGGCTGAACGCGCTCTCGTGCGTTGCCCTGCCGACCTGCGGCCTCGCCCTCGCCGAGAGCGAGCGCATTCTCCCGGACCTGCTCGGGAAATTTGAAGCCGTCCTCGACGAAGCAGGTCTACGCGATGACGCGATCAGCCTCCGCGTCACCGGCTGCCCGAACGGCTGCGCCCGCCCCTACCTCGCCGAGATCGGCTTTGTCGGCCGCGCGCCGAATAAATACGCGCTCTACCTCGGCGCCCGCTACGACGGCACGCGACTCAACCGCCTCGTCTCGCCGAGCATCACGCTCGATGACGGGGTGAAGATGCTCGCCCCGATCATCAAGCGCTATGCCGTGGAGCGTCTGCCCGGCGAAGGCTTCGGCGACTTTTGCGAGCGCGCGGTGCTGCCGGCGGATGCGACCTTCCATAGCGTGGGCACGCCTGCTGTCGCTGCCGCCGTGGCCTCGTAGGACTCTGTCCGTCGAGCGTCATCGCCGAAGTTCCGGCCGCTCCGGCACGGGTGACCCCGAAGCGGTGGCGGCTTGCAACATTGCTGCGACCACCGACGATGCCGCAGTCCGTTCAGGCGAATGATGAACCGCACTCCGCCTCGACGACGCTCCCCGATCGAATGAAGAAGACCAAGCGGCGTTCCACGCCAAAACTGATCGTCATCATCCTCCTCGTCCTCGCGATCGGCGGCGGGATCGCCTATCGTTTTTTCCGGAAGCCCGATGAACGGATCGCGGTCCAGATCGGAAAGACGATCCGACGCGACCTGACCGAGACGGTCGTCGCGAATGGCCGCATTCAGCCGGTGACGCAGGTGATGATCAGCCCCGAGGTGGCGGGTGAAATCGTGGAGTTGCCGGTGATCGAGGGGCAGTTGGTGAAAAAGGGCGACCTGCTCGTGCAGATCAAGCCGGACAATTATCTGGCGGGACGCAATTCCGCGCAGGCGAACTACGAGTCCGCACTCGGCAGCCGCAGCCAGGCGGAGGCGGAACTGGAGAAGGCGGAGTCGCAGTTTCGGCAGAACGAGGCGCTGATGAAGAGCAAGCTCATCTCGGAGAGCGTGTTTATGGATTTCAAGACGACCTATGGCGTCGCGAAGCTGCGTTATACCAACGCGATGCATCAGGCCGATCAGGCGCGTTTTGCACTCGATAAGGCGAACGACGATCTGGCGAAGACAAAGATCACGTCGCCGATCGACGGCACGGTCACGAAGCTGAAATCGCAACTCGGCGAGCGGGTGCTGGGCACCTCCTTCAACATGGGCACCGAGATGATGACGATCGCGAGGCTCGACGACAAGGAGGCGCGCGTGGACATCGGGGAAATCGACATCGTGCTCATCGAAGCCGGGCAAAACGCGCGCCTCGAGGTGGATGCGTTCAAGGACCGGAAATTCAAGGGGACGGTGACCGCGATCGCGAACGCATCGAAGGGATCAAGTCAGACCCTGGGAGGGAGCAGCAGCCAATCGCAGGAAGCGCCAAAATTTGAAGTGCGAATCCGGGTTACGGACAAGGAGGCGTTTCGCCCCGGTATGTCCGTCACGGCCGAGATCGAGACGCGCGCCCGCACCGGCGTCATCACCGTCCCGATCCAGAGCGTCACGACGCGGTTGCCGATCGGCGGGTCAATGGCAAAGCAGCCGGAGACAGAAGTCGCGACCCCTCCGCCCCGCGACGGCAAGGCTTCCGAGCCCGTGAAGCCCGTCGAGGTGGTCTTCGCACTCGAAGGCGACCATGTAAAAATGGTGCCGGTCAAAACGGGCATCAGCGACAGCGACTATTTCGAGATCATCTCCGGGCTCGCCGAAGGCCAGCAGATCGTCACCGGTGGATACAAGGCGATCAGCAAGGATCTCGAAGACGGGAAGAAAGTGAACGCCGGCGGCGGCGCGGTCAAAAGCGCCGGGGAGCCGCAGTGAGCCTCATCCGCCTCGCCGACATCTGCCGCCATTACGACATGGGCGGAGAGACGGTGCATGCGCTGCGCGGAGTTTCCATCACCATCGAGCGGGGCGAATACGTCGCGATCATGGGACCGTCCGGGTCGGGTAAATCCACGCTGATGAACCTGCTCGGGTGCCTCGATACTCCGTCCTCGGGCACCTACGAACTCAACGGCCACAGCGTCGGCGAGATGGATGACAACGAACTCGCCGAGATCCGCAATCGCGAGATCGGCTTCGTCTTTCAAACCTTCAACCTCCTCGCCCGCTCGACCGCGCTGCGGAATGTCGAACTACCGCTGATCTACGCCGGCATGGGGCTCGACGAGCGCCGCGAAGTCGCGCTCGCCGCGCTCCGCGATGTGGGGCTCGCGGACCGCGTGAACCACCGGCCCAACGAGATGTCCGGCGGCCAGCGCCAGCGGGTGGCGGTGGCGCGCGCGCTGGTCAACCGGCCTTCCATCCTGCTCGCCGACGAGCCGACCGGAAACCTCGACACGCGCACGGGCGACGAAATTCTCGAGCTGTTCCAAAGCCTCGCCGACAAAGGCAACACCCTCATCGTCGTCACGCACGAGGAACAGGTCGCGCGCCACGCCCGGCGCACCATCCGCATTCGCGACGGGCTGGTGGCGAGCGACGAACTGGCCGCATGAATCTCTGGACCGAGATCACGGAGGGCGCGCGCATTTCCGCGGAGGCGATTCGCGGCAATCTCCTGCGCTCGATCCTGACCACGCTGGGCGTCGTCATCGGCATCGTCACCGTCACCTTGATGGCGACGGCCTTGGAGGGATTGAACGGCGCTTTCCAGGAAGCGATCTCCTTTGTCGGCACCGACGTGCTTTACGTGGATCAAAGGGAGTGGTTCGTCGACTCGGGCGCGAAATGGGCGGCGATGGCCAAACGCAACAAGATCACGCGCGCGCAAGCGCGGTCGGTCGAGGACGCCATGAACATGGCCCGGGGCGTCGCGCCGATGGTCATGCACCAGACCGACTCCATTCGGCGTAAGAACCGCAGCTCGGGACTGGTGACGATCATCGGGACCAACGAGCAGTTTCTCGTCACCGGCGGCGTGACCCTCGCCACGGGACGTTTCCTGACGAAGACGGAAGCGAACACCAACCGCGACCTTTGCGTCATCGGCGCCGACGTGGCGGAAAAGCTCTTCGTCAATGAGTCGCCGCTCGGGCAGAAAATCCGCGCCGGCAGCGAATCACTTCAGGTCATCGGCGTGCTGGAGAAACGCGGCAGCGTGCTCGGGCAGGTGAGCCTCGACAACCAGATCATCATCCCGATCGGGAAAATGTTCCGCGGTTTCCGCTACGATCCGAGCTGCACGATCCAGGTGAAAGTCGGCGATCCCACGCAGATCGAATCGGCCCGGGAAGAATTGCGCGGCCATTTGCGCAAGATCCGCAAAGTGCCGCCGGGACAGGACGACGACTTCGCGATCAATCAGCAGGAGCAGCTCCTCGCCCAGTTCCGCAAGGTCTCCGGAGTGATCGCGACCGCGGGCTTCTTCATCACCGGCCTGTCGCTCTTCGTCGGCGGCATCGGGATCATGAACATCATGTTCGTATCCGTGGCGGAGCGGACGCACGAGATCGGCATCCGCAAGGCGATCGGCGCAAAACGCCGCACCATTCTGCTGCAATTTCTGATCGAGGCGGCAAGCATTTGCCTGATCGGGGGAATCATCGCGCTGGTCTGTGCGCGTGGGCTGGTCGAGGTCGCGCGGCGTTACCTGCCGCATGTCGCGCTCTCACCGTCCGTGGTCCTGCTCGCCTTGACCGTGGCCATTGTCACCGGGTTGGTCGCCGGTTTCCTCCCCGCCTGGCGGGCAGCCCGGATGAGCCCGGTCGATGCGTTGAGAAATGAGTGACCGATGAGGCGTCTTTTCGCAGAGCTCGGGGAAAGTCTCCGCATGGCGCTGGTCGCCATCGCCAGCCACAAGCTGCGCTCGGGGCTCACGCTGCTCGGCGTGCTCGTCGGCGTCTTTTCGATCATCCTCGTCATGACCGCGATGCGGGCGATGCAGAACAACATCGAGAAAGAACTCGGCTCGCTCGGCAGCAAAACCTTCGCCATCCAGAAAACGCCGGGCGCTTACTTCGGTGGACCGGAAGGCTTCATGAAATTTCTCCGGCGGAAGGACATCACTTTCGCCCAAGCCATGGACTTCAAAAAGAAGGCCGCGTTTGTCCCCTCCGTCGGTCTGCAAGCCTCGTTCTGGAACGGAGAACTCACCTCACGCTTCGACCGAACGCCTCCCGATGTCTCCGTCGAAGGCGCGACTCCCGGCGTCTTCGCCACGAACAATTGGACGATCGTGGAAGGCCGCCCTTTGCTCGACTCCGACGTGGAGTCCGCACGGGATGTCTGCGTGGTCAGCGATGACGTGGCCAAGACGCTCTTCCCGCGCGGCTCGCCGCTCGGTCAGCGGGTGAAAGTGGAAGCGATCAGCTACACGGTGACGGGCGTCTTCGAGCGCGCCGGCTCCACAGAAGGTCCCCGCGGGTATGCGGTGATCCCGCTGACCACCGGGCTGAACCGCTATGGCCGGCGGCGCGAGATTTCGATCCGCGTCCAGGCGAACGAGCCCGCGGGGGTCGAAGATGCAATGGAGCAGTCCCGCGGCCTCCTCCGCGCGATCCGGAAGGTCGCGCCGGGACAGGAGGATGATTTCGAGATCGTCTCCAGCGATTCGATGATCCAGCAATTTGAGAAGATGACTTTCGCCGTGCGCACGGGCCTCTCGCTCGTCAGTTCGATCGCGCTCCTCGCGGCCGGGATCGGCATCATGAACATCATGCTCGTCTCCGTGACCGAGCGCACCCGCGAGATCGGCATCCGCCGCGCGATCGGCGCGAAGAAGCGGAATATCATGACCCAATTCATCATGGAGGCCGTGGTCCTGTGCGAGATCGGAGGACTGCTGGGCGTCGCCCTCGGCATGGCGGGAGCGAACGCACTCGCGATCTACGTCCTGAAACTCCCTCCGGCATTTCCCGTCGACTGGGCGATCATCGGCCTCGTGATTTGTTCCCTGATCGGAATCGTCTTCGGCAGCTACCCAGCCTACAAGGCGGCCAATCTCGACCCCATCGAATCGCTTCGCTACGAATGAGCGAACGCACCGATTGAGCCGGGATTGCGCTTGTCAGCCGGCGCGGGTTTCCATCTCTTCCCGCCCACCCATCCATGGCGTCCAACTACACCGAAGCCAGCATCAAGACCCTCAGCTCGCTCGAGCACATCCGCCTCCGCCCCGGCATGTACATTGGCCGCCTCGGCAACGGCGCGCACGCGGAGGACGGCATCTACGTTCTGCTCAAGGAGACGATCGATAACTCGATCGACGAATTCATGATGGGTCAGGGGAAGAAGATCGAGGTGGAGATCACCGACCGCAGCGTGAAGGTGCGCGACTACGGGCGCGGCATCCCGCTGGGGAAACTCGTGGACTGCGTCTCGATCATCAACACGGGCGCGAAGTATGACAGTGAGACTTTCCAAAAAGCCGTCGGGCTCAATGGCGTCGGGCAGAAGGCGGTGAACGCGCTCTCGCTGAACTACCGCGCGCAGGCCATCCGCGAGGGGGAAACGAAGGTCGTTGATTTTGAAAAAGGGAAGCTCCAGTCGCAGTCGCGCGTAACGAAGACGACCGAACGCAACGGCACGCTCGTCGAGTTCACGCCGGACGAGGCGCTCTTCGGCGGGGACTTCAAATTCCGCACCGAGTTCGTCGAGGACATGCTGTGGAAATACGCGTTCCTCAACCGCGGCCTCACCCTCACACTCAATGGCCAGCGCTTTAAGTCCGAGCACGGGCTGAAGGATCTCCTCACGAAGGAACTCAGCGGCGAGCCGCTTTATCCCATCATACACATCGAGGGCGAAGACATCGAAATCGCCGTCACGCACGGCAACCACTACGGCGAGGAGTACTGGTCCTTCGTGAACGGCCAGCACACGACGATGGGAGGGACGCATCTCGCGGCGTTTCGCGAGGCGTTCGTCGCGACGATCCGCAATCACTTCAAGAAAGACTATGACGCCGCGGATGTCCGCCAGTCCATCGACGCCGCCATCGTGGTGCGCGTGCAGGAGCCGGTCTTCGAATCGCAGACGAAGACGAAGCTCGGCTCCGCCTCCGTCGGCCCGAAAGGTCCCACGATCAAAGAGTTCGTAGGCAAGTTCCTGCAACAGTCACTCGACACCTACCTGCACAAGAACCGCGAGACGGCGGAAATCATCCGCAAGAAAATCGAGGAGAACGAGCACGAGCGGAAGGAACTCGCCGGCATCCGTAACATCGCCAAGGAGCGCGCGAAAAAAGCGTCGCTGCACAACAAGAAGCTGCGCGACTGCCGCCTGCATCTCGGCGAC
>JANPHH010000188.1:0-5188 GCA_031424375.1 Chthoniobacter sp.
CCCACTTCAAAAGCGAAGCGGACTGCGCCGGGATGGGTTGGTGGTGGTTTTCTTCACGCTCCCCGCTGCCGGGGTGCACGCGCAAAGTTCACCAAAAGCTGCCGCCGAGAGCAAGAACATTCTTCACAAAGTAGAATTAGGCTCCCTCCATTTCGCTCGGGATGACAGGCTCTCAGTAAATCCTCTTAAGGAACCGCTGATTAAATCGAGGATGGCCCGCGAAATACGCGAAAGGACGCGAAAAACAAAATGTGGTCAGAGGAACGGGAACACTTTCGCGATCTTTCGCGTATTTCGCGGGCATTGATCAGCGGCTCCTTAGCTGCCGGAGCCGCATCGACGAGCTGAGAACAGCGCAGCCCGGTGGGGAAAATCAACCGTGTTCCGCGCCTGCTCGTGGCTCGGTCTGCCGGGAATTGTAGGGCAGGCGCCCCGCCTGCCTGGGCAACCGGGGCGGTCGCCCTACACTCGGGGCAAACCGTGGACGCCACCCGCCACGGCGCGCGGTGGGCGCTCTCGGCGCCCGCTTTGCGCTCGCGTCGGCGCGGCTTCGTGGGCAGGCTCGCGCGCTGGCGGCCGGGACCTTTCCCTTCCGGCGCCACCCTTGAAAATGAATGCACCTCACCGCTTCCGCCGCCGCTGCATCCTCACCGCGTCCATCGGCGCGCTGCTCGCCACTTCGCCCGCGCGTGCGGCGGATGTGACTTGGACGAATGGCGCGGGGAACCTGCTTTGGAACACCTCCAGTCTGAACTGGTCCACCGGGGCGTGGAATAATGCGCGGCTCGATGGCGCGATCTTTGGGCCGGTGGGCGTGGGCGCGGTGAATGTGGCGGCGCCGATCACACTGCGCAGCGTGAATTTCACCGCGGGCGGCTACACGCTGAGCGGGGGGAATGCGCTCACCTTTTCGCGCGCGGGGACGAGCACGCTGGGGGCGCGGACGATTAGCGTGGCCACGGGCACGGTGACGATCGATGCGCCGTTGGTGAGCACGGTGGGGCTGGAGATTCGCGGGGCGGGGACGCTGACCCTGGGCGGGAGCGCGAACTCTTTCACCGGCACGGTGCCGGTGGGAAACTTGGGGAGCACGGTGAATTTGCAGATCGGCAGCGCGACGAGCACGGCGGGCGGGGGCAATCTCACGCTGGCCAGCGCGGCGGCGCTGCCGGCGAGCACGGTGGTGGGGATCGGCAGCGGGGTGCTGGACATCGGGGCGACGAACCCGACCATCGCGGGGCTGCTCTTTGCCAATACCCGCGCCAGCGGGGCGTCCACGGGGCAGGTCGTCGGCGCGACGGGCACGCTGACGGTGGCGGGGGAGATCCAGGTCGTCGGCAACGGCACGGGCTTTGGCAACCAGATCGCGGCGAAGGTGAACCTGGCCGCGGGGACGCAGATCGTTCGTGTGGGCAGTGGCAGCAACAGCGCCAACGAGCTGATCTTCGGCAACGTGATCAGCGGCTCGGGAGGACTCACGAAGACCTTTTTTGTCGATACGAATGGCCTGACCAGCGTCGGCGGCTTCACCCTGCTCGGAAACAACACCTACACCGGCCCGACGATCATCAGCGGAAACCCGTCCAATCTCGTGGCCGGCTCGAATGCCTCGACCGGGCTGACCGTCGGCAGCGCGACGCTCACCCTGCTGGGAGCCAGCGGCGCGTTCGCTTCGGCGGCGACGGTGAGCCTGACGCCGGGCGGCAGCCTCGTTTTGGACAACGTCAGTGGGTTGAGCGCCGCGAACGGCCTGACGAGCGCGGTGGCGGCGGGGAATTTGAGCAATCGGCTCTCCAGCACGGCGGCGCTGTCGCTGCTCGGGGGAACTTTCCGGATCGCCGGGGCGGAGAGCGCGGCGAGCGATCAGCAGGTGGCGTCGGTCGCGCTGAATGGGGGCTTCAATGCGCTGACGCTGAACCCGGGGGCGGGTGGCACTTCCCTCTTCAGCACCACGGGCAATCTCACGCTCGCCTCGGGCGCGACCGTGCTCTTCCGCGCATCGACGCTGCCGCTGACCACGGCCACGACGCAGGGCACCACGGCCTTTACCATCGCGGGCACGCGGCCCGCGCCGGTGGGCGCGGCGGGGATCATCGTCGGCGCGATCGGCGATACCTCGGTGAATGGAAATGGCAGCGGCTTCGTGCGCTACAACGCGACCGGCAATGCGGGGATCGCGCTGCTCGCGCCAGCGGAATACACGCCGAACTTCACCACCGCGGGGGCGAATGTGGACGTGACCGCCGCGCAGACGGTCGGCGCGCCGATCACCGTGAACGCGATTCGCACCGGCGCCTTCACCACCACGCTGAATGCGCCGGTGACTGTGACCACGGGAATGATCCTGGCGACGGGAGCGGGCACTTTCAGCGGAGCCAGTGCGTTGGATTTTGGCGGCAACCGCGGCTTCCTCCTCGGCGGCGGCGCCCTCACGGTGGACGTGCCGCTGACTGGTTCGGCGGGCCTGACCAAAGGCTCGGTCAACACCGTCACGATCTCCGGCAGCACCGCGGGCCTGAGCGGCGGGATCGTGGTGCAGAGCGGGACATTGATTTTTTCCACGAACACCGCGGCCACCGCCTTCGCCGGGCCGCTCGAAATCCTGCAGGGCACGGTCAATTTCCAAGTCGCAGACAGCGGCACGGGAGCGGTGCAACTCGGCTCCACGGCCGCCCCCGCCGAGAGCGCCGTGGCCGCCGGCAGGCTGTTCCTGAACAACGCCGCGGTGACGACCTTCGCGCGCCCGATCAATGTGCTCGGCAACGGCGGCGCGGGGTTCTTCGGGCTGACCATCAACGTCTCGAATGTGGCAAATACGCAAACGCTCTCCGGCGCGATCAGCCTCGGGAATATCCTGACCATCTCCGGCGGGGCGGCGGGCTCGGTGCTGAATGTGGACGGCGCGATCACCAACCCGATCCCCGGCAGCTCCGGCCTTTTCGTCACCTACAACCTCGGGACTGTGAATATCACCAGCCCCGGCAGCAACTACGGCGGCGATCTCTTTCTCTCGGGAAACGGGACGGTGAATCTCGCGGGCAGCGCAAATGCCGGCGGGGGCGGAGTGACGCAGCTCGGGGGCACGCTGCGCGTGGCGGCGCCGGGGAATCTCGGCACGGGCGCGATCAAGCTGCGCGGCGGCACGTTGCAACTGGACGCCGCGATGACGCTGAACCGCACGTTTTCCATCGGCACGAATCATACCGTGGCCACGGGGGTGAACGACGTGGTTTTCTCCGGCGCATTCCATGGCGCGCAGGGCACGGTGACGAAGACCGGCGGCGGCACGCTCTCGCTCACCGGCGCGGGCGATTTTGCGGGGAATTTCACGCTCGGCTCCGGCGGCGGCGCGCTCTTGATAAACAGCGGCGGGCGGTTGCCGAATCTCGGCACGGTCACGCTCGGGACGGGGGCGTTTTTCCAGGTGGACAATAGCGGCCCGAATCTCAGCGGTCGCACGGGCGCGACGACGAATCTCGCCTTCGACAGCGCGGGCGTGACGGGCGGAGCGACGGCCCAGCTCACCACGAACGCGGCAGCGGACACCTTCACGCTCGGCACGATCAGCCTCACCGGTGGCACCGCGCCGAATCCGCACACCAGCACGCTGCAGATCACCGATGGCAACGCGGGCAATCACACGCTCACCTTCCAGGGCCTCACGCCGATCCCGGCGAACAACACACTCGCCGTGACCGGCACGGCCAATCTCGGGAAGACGACGGCGGGCGGGAGCCGCATCTTTTTCACCACGCCGCCGACGCCGGGTCCGAACGGCAGCATTCCGAATCTCACCTTCACCGGCTTCGGCGGGAGCGGACTCGCGGCGGAGTACGACCCGGCGCTCGGCCTCATCGCCTTCACCACCACGAGCGGCTTTCTCATCGACAACCTCTTTGGCGTCACGCCGCTCACGGCGAACTTCGTCACGACTGGTGCAGCCTTGGCGCGTACCGGGGCGACGGTGCGTTCGCTGACCCTCGGCGGGTCCAGCTTGATGTTTTCCGCGGACTATCCCGCGCAGTCGGGCAACGGCAACGCCCCGGACGATACGCTGGTGCTGACCAGCGGCCGGCTGCTGGCGACCACCTCCTCCTCGGTTGGCCTCGGTTCCCCCCCGACGAAGCTGCGCTTTGGCAGCACCGGCACGGCTCCGGCGCTGATCGACGTGAGCAGCGGCGCGACCCTCACCCTCGAGGTGACTGTGGCGCCCACGACCACCGGCGGGCTGACCAAGACCGGCCCCGGCACGCTCGTCCTCGCGGGAGCCAGCCAGATTACCGGGGCGGTGGATATTTCGGCGGGAACGCTCTCGGTTTCCGGCGGCGCGGCGATCAGCGACGCGAGCGCGGTGAGCCTCGTGAACGGTGCGACCCTCAATGTGGGTGGGGACGAAACCATCGGCTCGCTCGCGGGCACGGGCGGCAGCGTGGTTTTGAACGGCGCCCTCGTCGTAGGCGATAGCACCTCGACAAGCTTCGGCGGCGTGATCTCCGGCCCGTCCTTCCTGCAAAAGGTCGGCGCGGGCACGCTGACGCTGACCAGCGCGAACACCTTTGTCGGTGGCACCACGGTGTCGGGCGGCACGCTGGCGCTGACCGGCGCGGGTAGCCTGGCGGACACCTCCACGACCATCGACCCGGGCGCCACGCTGACCTCGGACGGCGCCAGCTTCACCGCGGCGCCCAGGGTGAGGAGTGACGGCACCTTCACCCTCACTGGGGCGGAGACGATCGGCGTGCTGATCGGCACCGGGACGGTGAACCTGACCGGCGCGACGCTGACGACCGGCAACGCGAGCAACAACACCTTTGCCGGCACGATCCAGGGCACCGGCGGGCTGACCGTGCAGGGCACGGGCGAGGTGAAGCTGACCGGCAATATCAGCCACACCGGCACGACCACGGTGAACTCGGGCACGCTGTCCGTGGAAACCTTCGGACAGACACGCACCATCGGGTCGCTCGTGGTGAATGGCGGCACGCTGAAGCTCGACAACGCCGCCGTCACCGCGGGCTCGCTGACGGGGAGCGGCACCGTGAGCCTCACGGCCGCGAACGGCGCGTCCCAGCTGACAGTCGGTGGGAACAACGCCGACACCACCTTCGCGGGCAGCATCACCGGCACGGGAGGGACCAATTTCGTCAAGGCGGGCACCGGCACGCTCACCCTCACCGGCAGCAGCCAG
>JANPHH010000189.1:0-3174 GCA_031424375.1 Chthoniobacter sp.
CGCCACGTCGGTGCCGGTGCCCATCGCGATGCCGACATGGGCGGCGGCGAGCGCGGGCGCGTCATTGATGCCGTCGCCCGCCATCGCCACGATCTTCCCGCTGCTTGCGAGTGCTTCGATGCGGGCGTGCTTGTCCGCTGGCGCGACGCCCGCCTCGACTTCATCGAGGCCGAGTTGCTTCGCCACGGCGTCGGCGGTGTGCTGGTTGTCGCCGGTGAGCATCACGATTTTCAAGCCGAGTGCATGCAGGGAACGGATCGCCTCGGGCGTGGACTCTTTGATCGGATCGGCGACAGAAACGATGCCGGCGGGTTTGCCGCCGATGGCGACGAACATCGCTGTCTGGCCCTGGCGCTGGAGTGGCTCGGCTTCGGTGGCGAGGGCTTCGGTGCCCGTCACTCCGCGGCTTTGGAGAAAGGCGAGTTTCCCGACGAGGACTTCACTTTCGCCGACGCGGGCTGAGACGCCGCCGCCGGTCGTGGATTGGAAATCCTGCGCGGCTTGCAGCTTGAGGCCCCGATCCTTTGCGCCAGCGACAATCGCTGCGGCGAGCGGGTGCTCGCTCTGCTGCTCGACTGCGGCGGCTGCGCTAAGCAAGGCGTTCGCATCCGTGCCGGACACGGGGCGGACTTCGACCAAGCGCGGTTTGCCTTCGGTCAACGTGCCCGTCTTATCCACGACGACGACGGTCACTTTCTCCAGCCGCTCGATGGCTTCCGCACTCTTCACGAGCACGCCCACTTGCGCCCCGCGTCCGACGCCGACCATGATCGACATCGGTGTGGCGAGGCCGAGCGCGCACGGGCAGGCGATGATGAGCACGGCGACGGCGTTGATGATCGCATGCGCAAGGCGCGGCTCAGGTCCGAGCAAAAACCACAGGGCGAAAGTGAGCACCGCGACGCCGAGCACCGTCGGCACAAAGTAGCCCGCCACGCGATCCGCGAGCGCCTGGATCGGCGCGCGGCTGCGCTGCGCATCCGCGACCATCTGGACGATCCGCGCGAGCATCGTCTCGCTGCCCACGCGCTCGGCGCGCATGAGGAAGCTGCCCGTGCCATTGATCGTGCCGCCGGTCACGTTGTCACCCTTAGCTTTCTCCACGGGCAGCGGTTCGCCGGTGAGCATGGATTCATCGACGTTGGACTTTCCATCCTGCACGACGCCATCGACGGGAATCTTGTCGCCGGGCCGCACGCGCAACGTCGCGCCCTTGGCGACTTGATCGAGCGGCACTTCGCGTTCCGCATCGCCTTCGACGACGCGCGCCGTGGCGGGCGCGAGGTTCAGTAACGCGCGGATGGCGCTGCCGGTGCGGCTGCGGGCGCGCAGTTCAAGCACCTGCCCGAGCAAAACGAGGACGACAATTACAGCCGCCGCCTCGAAATAGATCCCGACGCCGCCCATCGCATTCATCGTCTCCGGGAAAAGACCCGGCGCGAGCATCGCCACGACGCTGTAAAGGTAAGCGGTGCCGACGCCCATCGCGATGAGCGTGAACATATTCAGGTGCCGCGTGAGCAGCGACCGCCAGCCGCGCACGAAGAACGGCCAGCCCGCCCACAGCACTACCGGCGTCGAAAGCGCGAACTGCGTCCACCGCGAGACCCCGCCCATGATCCAATGCGGCGCACCGGGAACCATGTGCGCCATCGCGAGCAGAAACACGGGCAGCGAGAGCACCCCGCCGATCCACAGCCGCCGCGTCATGTCGCGCAGCTCGCCGTCGTCTTCCGGCTCCGCCGTCACGCTCTTCGGTTCGAGCGCCATGCCGCAAATCGGGCAAGCGCCCGGATGATCCCGCTCGATCTCCGGGTGCATCGGGCAGGTGTAGATCGTTTTCGCTTCCGATTTCCAAGCCGGGTTGCGCTCCAAAGCCATGCCGCACTTCGGGCAGTCGCCGGGCTTGTCCGACTCCACACCGGGGCACATTGGGCAGAAGTATTTCGCAGTGGTGGACGGCTTCACTACTGGCTCCGCGCCGTGCCCGGACTGGCAGCATGGGTCTTCCGCTATCTTTGCAGTGCCGCCGCAGCAACCACTCTCTGCCTTCGCGGGCGACTTCTGCTCGTGGTCGTGTTCTTGCGGCAGCTCCGGTGGTTGCGCGCTACCGCATCCGCACCCGCCCGCAGCGGGCGCAGGGGCCGTAGCCTGGTCAACGAAAGAAGCGGGATTGGCGTCGAACTTCTGTCGGCAATGCGCCGAGCAGAAATAGAAGGTCTGGCCGCGGAACTCGCTGCTGGCGGCAGCGGACTTTGGATCAACGGTCATGCCGCAGACAGGATCGCGGAGCGTGGGAGAGGCGTCGGAAGTTTTCATGGCGAGCGGATTATTTGAGGAAGCGGGAGAGAGCGGTGCGGAGTTCGATGAGGAGTTGATCGGGCTTCATGGGCTTCGTCCTCGCGTGCGCGGTAGCGGTGCCGTGGCCCATCACGCAGCACTCGACGTGGCCTGTCAGCAGTTCGACGCCGAGCGCATCGAGTGCGGAGCGGACGGCCGAGATTTGGTTGAGGATGTCCACGCAGTAACGGTCTTCCTCAATCATCCTCTGAATGCCTGCGACCTGCCCGGCGATGCGCTTGATGCGGCCTTGGGCTTTCGGACGAAGTTCGGATTTCATAGTCCGCATACATATACCCCCTATGGGTATAATGCAAACGCTGCTTTACCGAGCCGATTGATTCAGCGAAACGATGCCGCACTTGATGTGCTTCAAGCCCACGTAGGGATTCTCCACCTCGCGCGAGGTTTGAATCCACGCGCTGTAGTGTTCCATCGGACAGTTCTCGCACGGTTCCGGGCAGCCTTGTATCGCGCAGTGCATGACGAGGTAGCCCGTGCGTCCGCGAGTGAGTGCGACGATGGCCTCACTCAGCGGCACGAGACTTTCCCGCGCCGCTGCGAGCGAATCGCTGCGGGCAACGGTCTTCGCGGGCTCCGTGTATATCGGTTTCGCATCCTTGATTGCCGATAGTGTTTTCGCCGCGTGCCGAGCCTCGTCCAACTGCTCGTGGGCGAGCGCATGGCGAATCGCATCGTATTGCCCGAACACCGCGAGGTCAGTGGGCGTCAGCTTTTTCCGCGGTGGAAGGACGCCAGTGAGAAACAGCACGGCTACAAACAAAGCCGCGAATATCGCCGCCAGTATCCAGCGAACCTGCCGCCAAATCTTCG
>JANPHH010000190.1:0-1580 GCA_031424375.1 Chthoniobacter sp.
CGACCGTAGAGGAGCTTCCAGCGGCCATCGCAGACCATGAAGCCGGGCACGCGCGTGGCGGGCCATTCGGAGACGGCGATGCGGTCCGCGCCGCTCTCGCGACCATCCATGAGCGGGCGCAGGCTGTGGCCTTCGGACTCGTGGCCGGCTTTTCCGCAGTAGTCGAGGATGGTCGGAAACAGATCGATGTGCGAGGCGGGCGCCTTGATGACCGTGCCGGGCTTGATGACTCCGGGCAGGCGCATGAGCAACGGCACATGCACACTGCCTTCGTAGAACACGAACTTCCCGTGCATGCCGTGGTCGCCGAGCATCTCGCCGTGATCGCTGGTGAAGACGATGAGCGTGTTGTCCGCGAGGCCGAGGTCGTCGAGTCGCTGGAGAATCTTGCCGACCCAGTCGTCCACCTCTGTGACCATGCCGTAGTAGATGGACGTCATCTGCTGGATGAGCGGCGGGCGGCGATAGAGCACACCTTCGCCGGATCGGTCTGCATAGGGAGAATTGGTCCGAGCATCGCCAATGCTCGCGGGCACCGGAATGCCCTGCGGCGGATACATGCTGTAGTAAGGCTCCGACACGATCATCGGCGGATGCGGCGGGCCGATGGAAATCGTGAGCGTGAAAGGGCCGCCTTTGAGCCGGTCCAATGCGGCGAGTCCTTCCTTCGCGGTGAACGCGGCGAGGCTGTGCTCCGCGGGAACTTCCAATCGGCCGTAGGATTCCGCTTGCGAACCGCGCGGCGCGTCGGGCTTGCCGAAGCGTTCATCCAGCTCGATCGCCGTGTAGATCCCATTCGCCTGCAACAGCTCGCCCGGGCGCAGCGGGCGCTTGGGGACATTTTTCTCGATGTAAGCGCGAAACGCCTCGGCTTCGGACATGGTGGCCTTGCATCCCGGTGGCGCCTTCTTGCCATTGAGCCACATCACCGGGTGCGTGTATTCGAGCGCGAGATGATAGGGGCTGTGATATTTGCCGTGATATTCCCCGTGGTAGCCGCTGCGCAGAAGGATCTGATCGAACGACGGAAACGGCGGTGCATCGGTCTTATCGACATCCTTGTTATCGAGGACGCGATTGGACTCGATGCTGTGCCCGGTGAGGATCGCCGTGCGCGCCGGCACGCAGACCGGACAGGCGGAATAGAAACTCGTAAAGCGCGCACCCTGCGCCGCGAGCTTGTCGAGGTTCTGCGTCTTGAGCACCGCATTGCCCGCGCAGCTCATCGCATCCCATCGCTGCTGATCGGTGATGATGAAGAGCACATTGAGCGGACGCTTCGGCGCATCGGCGGCGTGCGCAGCGACCAGCGAAGTGAAAAGCAGGGCGACGAGAAAGGGCTTCATAAGGAGGAAAGCGGAAACGAAAGGTGAGGGTCAGAATGGGGTATTTGCAGCGGCCTCGATGTGGGTCACTTCACGGTCTGCTCGACACCGAGCAGCTTGAGCACCTCGGGCGGCGGGCCGTCGAAAGTCACGCTGGTGACGTTGCCGACGAAGCCGATGGCTTTCCAACCTTCCTGCGTGCTGTAGTAACCGGCGGCGGCGAGGCTGCGGAACTTTTCAAAAAACCGGGCTGCA
>JANPHH010000191.1:0-6780 GCA_031424375.1 Chthoniobacter sp.
AAACGCCATCGGCACTTTCGCTCCGCCCTTTGCGGTGCTGAACGACTACGACTTTCTCCTCACCCTCCCCGACCGCGACTGGCTCTGCGGCGTCTCCGAGGCCTTCAAAGTCTCCATCATCCGCGACCGCGCCTTCTTCGACGAACTCCTCGCCAGCGCCGAACGCTACCCGCAGCGCGACTTCGCCGCGATGCAGCGCCTCGTTGTCCGCTGCGCCGAGATCCACCTCGAGCACATCCGCAGCAATGGCGACCCCTTTGAATACGGTCGGGCGCGTCCGCTCGATTTCGGCCACTGGTCCGCACACAAGCTGGAGTTGCTCTCCGGCTTCCGCATCTCGCACGGCGAAGCGGTGGCGACGGGCGTGCTCCTCGATTCCCTCTACGCGCAGAAGCAGGGCTGGATCACCGCTGCCGAACTCGCGCTCATCCGCGAGGGCTTTGCTCGCAGCGGATTCCCGCTGTGGTTCGAGGAGTTCGACCGGCGCGATGCCAGCGGCCAGCGCGAAATTTTCAAGGGCTTGAGCGACTTTCAGGAACACCTCGGTGGCGAACTCACCGTCACCTTTCCACGCGGAATCGGCGCGCGGCACGAGGTTCACGAAATCGACCTTGCCATGATGGAGACTGCGCTTCAGGAACTACGCGAGTTTTCGCTCGCCCGATGATCCTTCAGCATCAGCCACCGCTTCACCTCACCTACTGCCTGAATATCCACCCGGGCGAAAGCTGGGCGGAGAACTTTGCGGCGATCCGCGAGAAGGCCACCGCGGTGAAACAGATGGTCGCCCCGAACGAGTGGTTCGGTCTCGGCCTCCGCATCGCGCATCAGGCCGCGACGGAACTCGCCGCGAGCGAGAAGCTGCGCGCCGAGGCACTCGATTTTTTCAACGCGAATCAACTCTACCCGTTTTCGATCAATGGATTTCCCTACGGCCGCTTCCATGCGGGCCCGGTGAAGGAGGACGTTTATTCACCGGATTGGCGCTCGCAGGACCGGCTCGACTACACGTTCCAACTCGCGGACATCCTCAGCTCGTGGCTGCCCGACCAGGTCGACGGCAGCATCAGCACCGTGCCCGGCTCCTTCAAGCCGTGGATCACCACCGACGAAGACGTCTCCGCGATGGTCGGGAATCTCGCCGCCACCGTCGCCTATCTCGCCGCCGTGCGCGACGACACGGGCAAGGAGATCCACCTCGGGCTCGAACCAGAGCCGGATTGCTTCCTCGAAACGACGGCGGAGACGCTGGCCTTTTTCAAGGAGCATCTCCTCGTCGGCGGCGTGAATGAAGTGGTCCGGTTGCTGAGTTGCGGACGCGATCAAGCGGAGAAGCTCATTCGGCGGCACCTCGGCGTCTGCTTCGATACCTGCCACGTGGCCATGCAATTCGAGGATCTGGCCGAGTCGTTCCGCGCCTACCAGGATGCAGGCATCCGCATCTCGAAGGTGCAACTCAGCGCGGCGCTCACGGCCCTCGCCCTGCCGCGCGGCTCCGATGCGCTGAAGCCGTTTGCGGAGCCCGTTTACCTCCATCAAGTGAAAGGTCTCGGCACCGACGGCACCCGCTACTCCTGGTTCGATCTGCCCGATGCGCTCGCCGAAGTCGACAGCTACCCCGACCTCGCGCAGCTCAATGTTCACTTTCACGTCCCCCTCTTCTTCAACATGGGAGGAATCCTCCGCTCCACGGTCGATTCACTCACGCCCGAATTTTTCGAGCTGTTGCGCGCAGGCGGCACCTCGCACGCCGAGATCGAGACTTACACTTTCGACGTGATCCCGCAGGAGTTGCACCCCGGCGATGTGGTGAAGAGCGTCGCCCGCGAATACGAGTGGGTGCTCGAACATCTCAAGTAGCCACCGTGCCGCGCCCGCGAGCGATGACCGCAGGTCGCAGGCCTCGCGATTTTTGCGGCTGAGGCCGCAGGTATTTGTTACTCCCTTCCGCAGATGCACGCGAACCCCACCCCCTCCCAGCGTTCCCTTTACTTCACGCTGATCGCTGCGTTCCTCGGCTGGCTTTTTGACGGCTTCGAGATGGGGCTGTTCCCGCTCATCGGCCAGCCCGCGCTGAAAGACCTGCTCGGCCCCGGCGCCACACCGGATGCGGCGAACAAATGGTTCGGCGCGATCATCGCCGTCTTCCTCGTCGGAGCGGCGAGCGGTGGCGTTCTTTTCGGCTGGCTCGGCGATAAGATCGGCCGCGTGCGGGCCATGTCGCTGAGCATTTTCACCTACGCGATCTTCACCGGCCTGTGCGGTTTCGCGGCCGAGGCGTGGCACATCGCGGGGCTGCGCTTTATCGCGTCGCTCGGCATGGGCGGGGAGTGGTCGCTCGGCGTCGCACTCGTGAATGAGGTGTGGTCCGGAAAATCCCGCGCGATCACCGCCGGCCTGATCGGTGCCGCCGCGAATGTGGGCTACCTGCTCGTGGCGGTGCTGAGCATGGTGCTGCTCCGTTTCATCGAATCCACGAATCACTTCTTTCTCCAGATCGGCATGTCGGAAGCACTCGCCACCCGGCTGCTCGAACACTCGGCGTGGCGCCTGTTGATGATCAGCGGCGCACTGCCGGCACTGCTCATTTTCCTGATCCTGATGTTCGTCCCGGAGTCGGAGAAATGGAAAGCCGAACACGCCCGTGGCACCACGACGCACTGGGAAAAATTCGATCTCTTCGGCGTCCTCATCGGCAGTCTCGCCGCGCTCGGGATCATCTGGGCATGGTCCCCCATCGGCTTCAACACGCTGGGCGCGATCGTGGCCACCATCGTGGGCCTCGGGATTGCCCTGATCGGCTATCTGCATCCCGTGAAGCGTTATCTTTTCCGCGCGGAAGCCGGTGGCTCCATTCGCCCCGGCCACGGCAAGGAGATCGTGCGACTCATGCTCTTCGGCGCTGGGCTCGCCGCCGTCGCTCTGCTGGGCACGTGGGGTTCCACGCAGTGGGCCTCCAAGTGGGCGGTCAAACTCGAGCCCGATCCTACTCTTTATGCCAAAGAGTGGACCCTCTTCTGGCTCTCCGCAGGCGCCATCGTGGGCACCATGCTGGCCGCGCTGGCCGCCGGTCGCTTTGGTCGCCGCATCACCTACGCCGTCCTCTGCGCCGCCTCGATTGGCGGTGCCCTGCTGCTCTATCAGACCAACACCGCCTACACTCCCTACTTCCTTTTCTGCACCTTCGTGGCCGGCGCCGCGACCGCTTCCTTCTACGGCTTCTTCCCGCTTTATCTGCCGGAACTTTTTCCCACCGCCGTGCGTGCGACCGGCCAGGGTTTTGCCTTCAATTTCGGGCGGATCATCGCGGCCGTCGGCGGGCTGCAGACGGCAAATCTCATGAAAATATTTGACGACAGCTTCCCGAAAGCGGCGTCGGTAATGGCAGTGATTTACGTCGCTGGCATCGCCTTCGTTTGGCTGGGACCCGAGACCAAAGGGCGCGCGCTGCCCGAGTAGTCTCTTTTCCTTCTGATGTCCGACGCTGCTCCCCATGCTTCTGCTCCCCGGCGACTGCACGAAATCCTCGAAGCAGCGCCGGACATCGTCATTACCTCGACGGTCGACTTTCGGGTCATCTACCTGAACCCGGCGGCCCGGCGCGCTTTCGGGATCGACGAAAGCGGAGGGCGCGATGACTTGCGGATCAACGACCTGCATCCGGCGTGGGCACTGACGATCGTCTACGACGAAGCACTCGCCGCCGTCAGCCAGGGCGGAAACTGGCAGGGTGAGACCGCGATCATCGGGCGGGACGGGACGGAGGTGCCGGTCTTGCAGATCATCATCCCGCATCTCGATGCCGAAGGGAAAGTGGTGCTCTTTTCCTCGATCATGCACGACCTCAGCGAGCGGAAGCGCGAGGAGATCGAGCGGATGGAATGGGCGAACCGCTACAATGCGGCGATCCGTGCCAGCGGCCAGCTCCTGCTCGACTGGAACTCGGTGACCAACGACATCACCTACGCCGGTGACGCCGAACATTTCCTCGGCTACAGCATGCGCGAGATGGCGGGAGGACTCGATCGCTTTCGCGAACTCATCGTCCCCGAAGATCTCGCGGCCTTCGACACCGAGGTGCAGCGCGTCATCGCGACCCGCGATCCCTTCCGCCTGGACTACCGGCTGCGCCGCAAAGACGGCACCGTTCTGGACGTGACGACCAAGGGATATTTCTTCCTCGATCGCGCAGGCCGCATCGGCCGGATGATCGGCTTCGTCGCCGATATCACCGCGCAGAAGGCGGTTCAGGATGCGCTCGCCCGCGCGCATGAGAGTCTGGAGCTTCGCGTCGAGCAGCGAACCGCCGAACTGGCCCGCGCCTACAGCGTCATCCGCGATCGCGCCCATCAACAGGAAGCCGTCGCCCAACTCGGGCAGCGGGCGCTGGCCGGCGCGCATCTCGTTTCTCTCCTCCAGCAAGCCGCCGTTCTGGTCCGCCGGATTCTGAACGTCGACTACTGCTCGATCCTCCGACTCGATGAGGATGGGCAAAACCTCATCACCTCGGCGCAGGCGGGCTGGCCTGACGAAGATGCGGGCAACACCGTCGCCCCGGGCCGTGGGTCGCAGTCTGGCTACACGCTCCTCATGCGCGAACCCGTGATCGTGGAGAATATGGCTCTCGAAGATCGCTTCGAGGTCAGCGAAGTCGTGCGGGCCTCCGGCGTCGTCAGCAGCGTCACCCTGGCCATCGAGGCAAACGATGGGCCACTCGGCGTGCTCGGAGCCTTCAGCACCGCGCAGCGCACTTTCGTGCAGGACGACATCCACTTCCTGCAGGCCGTCGCAAACGTCCTCACCGCTGCGATCGAGCGGCAGCGCGCGGAAGAGATCATCCGCCAGGCGCGCGAACAGGCCGAGACGGCGAACCGCGCGAAAAGCGAATTCCTTTCCCGCATGAGCCACGAGCTGCGCACGCCGCTCAATGCCATCCTCGGCTTCACTCAACTCCTCGAACTCGACACGCCCACGCCCAGCCAGGCCGAGAGCGTCTCCCACATTTCGCGGGCCGGGCAGCACCTCCTCCTGCTGATCAATGAAGTGCTCGACATCGCGCGCATCGAGTCTGGCCGCCTCGCGCTGAGCCCCGAGCCGATCGAGATTTGCGCTTTCCTGCGCGAATCGATCGAACTCATTCG
The DNA here is from genome assembly GCA_031424375.1 of Chthoniobacter sp. Classification (GTDB taxonomy): domain Bacteria; phylum Verrucomicrobiota; class Verrucomicrobiia; order Chthoniobacterales; family Chthoniobacteraceae; genus Chthoniobacter. The sequence goes on from JANPHH010000191.1 coordinate 5,142, forward strand.
CCCGCTCGCGGCCCGCAGTCAGATCTCCGCCACGCTCGAGGAATGCGGCGCGCCCGAATTTGTCGTCACCGCCGACCGCCAGCGGCTGAAGCAGGTCATGCTCAATCTGCTTTCGAACGCGGTGAAGTACAACCGGCCCGGTGGTTCAGTCGCCCTCAGTTGCCGCCGGGTCGCCGAAGCACGGGTCCGCATCGATGTCACTGACACCGGGCGCGGGCTCACCCCGGCGCAACTCGACCGGCTCTTCGTGCCCTTTGAGCGCCTCGGTGCCGAAGAAAGTGAAATCGAGGGGACTGGCATCGGCCTGGCTCTCTCCCGGGGCATCGTGACCGCGCTCGATGGCGAAATCGGGGCGGAAAGCGTCGCCGGCGTCGGCAGCACCTTCTGGATCACCCTCCCCGAGGCCGCGCGCGGCGCAAAAAGAGTGGCAGCCCAAGCCGCGCCCGTTCCGCCATCCCGAGGAGACGATCTCGTCGGGCCGGGGATCCACACGATTCTTTACGTCGAAGACCAGGATCTGAACCTGCGGCTCGTCGAGCGCATCCTGCAGGCGCGGCCCGAGTATCGCCTCCTCACCGCGATGCAAGGCGGACTCGGACTCGATCTCGCTCGTGAACACCGGCCCGATCTCATCCTGCTCGACCTGAATCTTCCCGACATGTCCGGCGACGAAGTCCTCCGCCGACTCAAGGAAGACCCGAGCGTGCGGCGCATCCCGGTGATCATGGTCAGCGCCGATGCGATGGGCGACCGCATCCAGCAAATGCTCGCGCTGGGCGCTTCGGGCTACCTGACGAAACCTTACCGCGTTTCGGAGTTTCTCAGCCTCCTCGCGGAGACGCTCGCCCAGCATCGCTCCCAGCCCTAGCGCTCTCGACTCCCGCTACTCCCCGGCCTTTCTCAGGTCGGGATTGTCCTTCTCCACTCCGCTGTTCCAGTAGGCCTGCATTTGCTCGGCGGTCGGAGTCTTCAGCGGGCGGACAATGCGGAAGCCGAGGAACTGCGCGTCGGTGTGATACCAGATGCTCTTCGGGAGCTGCGGGTCCTGGATCTTCCAGTCGCTGCTCGAGGCCCGCCGCGCGGCGGCGCGGAGCTTCGTCACATCGTCGTCATCCCACGAGCCACCGCGCGCCACGTGCGGATACGGTTTGGTCGCTATGTTCCAGGGATTCGCGGCGGGCGAGCCCTTGTAAAACTCCGCATCGTAGCCATCCAGCGTCCACTCGGTCACATTGCCGAGAATGTCGTAGAGACCCCAGGGATTCGGCTTTTTTTTGCCGACCTTCTGATACTTGAAATCCGCGTTCTTCCCGTACCAGCAATACTCCGCGATCGGTGCCGCGTCATCGCCCCAGAAGTAGGCCGTGGTCGTTCCGGCGCGCGCCGCGTATTCCCATTCCGCCTCGGTGGGCAGGCGGTAAAAGTGGCCCGTCTTCGCGCTCAACCACTGGCAGTATTTGTTCGCCGCGTGTTGCGTCATCGAGATCGCCGGGAAGCCGTCCTTGCCCATGCCGAAGCTCATTTCCACATACGGCTGCGTCGGCCGGGTCACCGCATCGGTCAGCGCATTCAGCGCCGGGTCGAGCTTCTTGGGCTCGCGCGATTTCTTCTCCTCGTTCGGATACATGAACAGCTCGAA
>JANPHH010000192.1:0-2209 GCA_031424375.1 Chthoniobacter sp.
GATTCTCGATGTCGTCTACAATCACCTCGGCCCCGACGGGAACTACGTGAAGGAGTTCGCGCCGCACTACTTCAGCGAGCGCTACAAGAATGAGTGGGGCGACGCGCTGAATTTCGACGACGAATTCAGCGGCCCGGTGCGTGAACTCTTCATCGCCAATGCCGGGTATTGGATCGACGAGTTTCATTGCGACGGTCTCCGCCTCGATGCGACGCAGCAAATCTTTGACTCGTCTCCTCAACACATTTTGGCGGCCATCGCGTTGCGGACGCGCGAGGCAGCGCGCGGGCGAAGCATTTACCTCGTGAACGAAAATGAACCGCAGGACGCGCGTCTGGTGCGGTCTCCCGACCGGGGCGGCTACGGGCTCGACGCGATTTGGAACGATGACTTTCACCATACCGCCATCATTGCGATGACGGGGCGCAACGAAGCCTACTACACCGATTACCGTGGCTCGCCGCAGGAGTTCATCTCGGCGGCCAAGTGGGGCTTCCTTTTCCAAGGCCAGCGCTACAAGTGGCAGAAGGCTCGCCGCGGCACGCCGAGCCTCGATCTTGCGCCGTCAAACTTCGTGAACTTCCTGCAAAACCACGACCAGATCGCGAACTCGCTCTGGGGCCGGCGAGTCCACACGCTGACCAGCGCACCGCGCGTCCGGGCGCTCACTGCGCTGCTCCTGCTCGGGCCGAACACGCCCATGCTTTTTCAAGGCCAGGAGTTTGCCGCCTCCACGCCGTTTCTCTACTTCGCGGATCACCATCCCGAACTCGCCGTCGCGGTGGCGAAAGGCCGGGAGACGTTTCTCGCGCAGTTTCCCAGCATCGCTTCGGAAGATGTGGCGACGCTCATTCCGAACCCTGAGCGCGAGGAAACCTTTCTGCGCTGCAAACTCGACTTCGCGGATCGCGAGAAAAACGCGGAGATGCTCCTCCTCCACCGCGATCTACTCCGGCTGCGCAAAGAGGATCCGCTCCTGGGCAAAGTGCAGCGCGGAATGTTTGACGGCGCCGTGCTTGGAGCCACGGCCTTCGCGCTGCGGTTCTTCGGCCGCGCGCAGGATGACCGCCTGCTCATCGTGAATCTCGGCGCGCACATCCATCTCGATCCCGCGCCGGAGCCGCTGCTTGCGCCCCCGTTTGGCTGTGTCTGGGAAACGGCGTGGTCGAGCGAGGACCCGCGCTACGGCGGAGGCGGCACGCCGGCCATCGACTCGGAGGACAACTGGCACCTGCCCGCCGAGTGTGCAGTGCTCCTGACCCCGATTCCCGCCCCGTGACTACCACCTTCACCCGCCGCATCGACGTTGCCGAGGCGCAGGCCGATCACGCCCGCGAAATTCTCCGCCGCGAATGGTTGATAACGAATGGCCTGGGCGGCTACGGATCAGGGACGATCTCGGGAATGGTCTCGCGGCGATACCACGGCCTGCTCATCGCGGCGCTGCCCGCCCCACATGGCCGGATGGTCATGCTCAATCATCTCGCCGAGCATCTCGTCCTGCCGGATGGCCGCCGTGTGTTCATTGGTGGGGAAGAGCCCGTGGACAGCGGTGACCCACATGCTCACCCACATTACGTTCGCGAGTTTCGAGTGGAAAACGGCCTCCCGATTTGGACCTACGAGGCTGGTGACTTGCGCATCGAAAAACGGCTCCTGCTCGTCCACGGACAGAACACGCTTCACGCCACCTACCGCCTGCTTTCCGGGCAGGATTCCGCGCGCCTGGAACTGCGGCCTTCGGTGCATTTCCGTCGGCATGAGAACGAGGTCAGCGAGCCGTTGCAGGGCGCTTACTCACTGCTCATCCACGAGCGGCGTTACGAGGTCTCCTCCGCCGCCTTGCCGCATCCGTTGCGTCTCTACGTTCACGATCAAAATGCGCATTTCACCTACGAAGGAGGCCGCCTGCGCGAGATCGGTTACCACATGGAAGCAGATCGCGGCTACCCCTCGCGTGGCGTGCTGTGGAGTCCCGGTGCTTTTGCCATCGAGTTGCGCGCGAACCACCAGGTCACGTTCGTCGCCTCGACCGAGGACTGGGCATCCATCCTCGCGCTCGATCCCGAGGCCACGCTGACCGCCGCCCTTGCCCGTCGCCAGCGCCTGATCGCGAATGCCTTGCCCAGCGTGCAATCCGCGCCCGCGGCGGAACTCGTCCTCGCCGCCGATCAGTTCATCATCACGCCCGCGGGTCGCGTCGAGGACG
>JANPHH010000193.1:0-54582 GCA_031424375.1 Chthoniobacter sp.
CAAGACGGTGAGCCCGGACTTGGAGATCAAGGAGTTCGCCGATCAGTCCATCTTCGTCCGCGCGGCCATTTCCGGCGTGGCGAAGGAAGGCGTCATCGCCGCTGCGCTGACGGCGATCATGATCCTGCTCTTCATCGGCTCATGGCGCAGCACGATCATCATCGCGCTGTCCATCCCGCTGAGCGTGATCGCCTCGCTCGCCGCGCTCAGCGCGCTCGGCGAGACGATCAATCTCATGACGCTCGGCGGCCTCTCGCTCGCCGTCGGCATCCTCGTCGATGACGCCACCGTCGAGATCGAAAACGTCCACCGCCAGATGGCCATGGGGAAGCCGCTGATCACCGCGATCCTCGACGGCGCGCAGGAGATCGCGTTGCCCGCGCTCGTTTCCACGCTCTGCATCTGCATCGTTTTTGTGCCGATGTTTTTCCTCACCGGCGTCGCGAAGTTCCTCTTCGTGCCGCTCGCCGAGGCGGTCGTCTTTGCCATGCTCGCCAGCTACGTGCTCTCGCGCACGCTGGTGCCCACCATGGTGATGTGGTTTTACCGCAACTCGCCCTATCACGGACACACCGAGGACGATCTCGAGTCGGAGGAAAAACCCGTCCGCGGCTGGACCGCGCCGTTCCAGCACATCCAGCGCGGATTCGAGCGCGGCTTCTTCCGCTTCCGTGAAAGCTACCGCGCGCTGCTCGCCTCGATTCTCGCGCGACGCGGGGTCTTCGCGCTCGGTTTTCTCGCGGTCTGCCTCGCCTCGCTCGCGCTCATTTCGCAGCTCGGCCAGGACTTTTTCCCGAAGGTGGACGGCGGCCAGTTTCGCCTCCATCTCCGCGCCCGCAGCGGGACGCGCATCGATGAAACGGTGCGCCTCGTCGAGCAGGTCGAGAACACGATCCGCGCGGTGGTTCCGCAGCGCGAAATCCGCGGAATCCTCGATAACATCGGCATCCCATTCTCCGGCATCGCGCTCAGCTACAGCGACAGCGGCGTGATCGGCACCGGCGATGCCGATATCCTCGTCTCGCTCAATGAAGGCCACCGGCCCACCGACGAATACGTGCGCGAACTGCGCGCGCGGCTGAACCGCGAATTCCCCGGCACCGCCTTCTACTTCCTGCCCGCCGACATCGTCAGCCAGACGCTGAATCTCGGCCTGCCCGCGCCGTGGGACATCCAGATCTACGGCCGCGATCAGGCCACGAACCGCACCATCGCCGCGAAGCTCGCGGACAAGATTCGCCGGATCCCGGGCGCCGTGGACATCCGCGTCCAACAGCCCGCCGATCAGCCGAAGCTGATGGTCAATGTCGACCGCTCGAAGTCCGCCGAGATCGGCCTGAGCGAGCGCGATGTTGCCAACTCCGTGCTGCTCAGTCTGAGCGGCAGCGGTCAGGTCCAGCCCACGTATTGGCTGAATCCGAAGCTCGGCATCCAGTACACGATCAACATCCGCGCGCCGGAATACGCGATGGATTCCATCACCGCGCTCCAGAGCATCCCGGTCACTGGCGGCCAGGCAGGCGAGGGGAATGGGCAGCTCCTCGGAAATCTCGCGTCGATCGAACGCGGGCAGGGCCAGACCGTCGTTTCGCACTACAACGTGCTCCCCGTCATCGATGTCTTCGGCGGTGTGAGCGGGCGCGACCTCGGCGGGGTGCTGCGCGACATCGAGCCGCTCATCGAAGAGGCGAAGAAGGAGCTGCCCCGCGGGGCTTTCATCCTCGTCCGCGGGCAGGCGGAAACCATGCGCTCCAGCTACCTCGGTCTCGGCCTCGGGCTCATCGTTGCCATCGCGCTGATTTATCTGCTGCTCGTGGTGAATTTCCAAAGCTGGCTCGATCCGCTCATCATCATCAGCGCGCTGCCCGGAGCGCTCGCCGGCGTGGTCTGGGGACTCTGGGTCACGCAGACCGCGCTGAGCGTGCCCGCGCTGATGGGTGCGATCATGAGCCTCGGCGTGGCCACGGCGAATTCCGTGCTCATCGTCAGCTTCGCCCGCACGAATCTCGGCGAGGGCGTCGATGCCGTCACCGCCGCGCTCAATGCCGGCGGCACCCGACTCCGCGCCGTGCTCATGACCGCGCTCGCGATGATCATCGGCATGCTCCCGCTCAGTCTCGGTCTGGGCGAAGGCGGCGAGCAAAACGCGCCGGTCGGCCGCGCCGTGATCGGCGGCCTCATCATCGCCACGATCGCCACGCTGCTCTTCGTCCCTGCGGTCTTCGCGATCTTTCACCGCAAGACCAGGCCATCCACCACGCCACCGGAGCTCGAATCCGAACCGCATCTCGCCCTCCGCTGATGAAAACCGTCCGGATTGGGTCCACGAAAGACACGAAAGGACACGAAAGAGCCCGCTGCCTCTCGCGAACATGAAAGAGAGATGTCGATCAACGCCCTGTCATCCCGAGCGCAATGGAGGGAGCCTAAGCGACTGGAATGAAGTCGAGGGACCTCGGATTGCGGGGAGATCCTTGATCCTCCGAATGCCGAGGTCCCTCGGCTCCGTTACACTCCGCTCGGGATGACAGGATTTTGATGCATCCCAACCGCCGCAGTTTTTATCCATGAACCCCAAAACCGAAGTCCTCGACGCGCCGGAGTCGCCGCGCAAAGGTTCTCCCGTGAGCGCGTCTGCCAAACCCCTGCCGCCCGCCCGCGGCGGCCTGCTGCTCGTCATTGCCGTCGTGGTCATCGTTGCTGCGTTTGTCATCGGGCTCATTCCTCGTCTGCATCAAAGGGCGCAGGTCAACGCCGACACCCGCGAGCTTTCCCTTCCCACCGTCGCCGTCACCAGCGCCGCGCCCTCCAGCGTCTCCGCGCCGCTCACGCTCTCCGGCGAGTTGAAGCCGCTCTCCGAGGCTTCGATCTTCGCCCGCGCCAGTGGCTACGTGCGCCGCTGGCTGTTTGACATCGGGGCGCACGTCGAAGCCGGCCAGCTTCTCGCCGAACTCGACACGCCCGAAATCGACCGCGAACTTTCCCAGGCGCGCGCCCAACTAGTTCAGGCCGAAGCCGCCCGCGACCTCGCCGCCAGCACCGCGCGGCGGTGGAAGGAGATGCTCAGCGGTCGCACCGTCAGTTCCCAGGAAGCCGACGAAAAAGCCTCCGATCTCGACCTCAAGAAAGCGACCGTGGAAGCCGCTCGCGCCAATGTCGAACGGCTCCAGAATGTCGCCGGCTTTTCAAAAATCACCGCGCCCTTCGCCGGCACGATCACCGCGCGCAACCTCGACGTCGGCCAGCTCGTCAACGGCGGCAGCGGGCTGGAACTCTTCCGCCTCGGCCAGCTCGAAAAACTCCGCGTCTTCGTCCGCGTCCCGCAGACCCACGCCCGCTCCGTCGCCGCCGGACAAAAGGCCGTGCTGACTCTCACGGAAATCCCCGGCCGGGAATTTGCCGCAACGATCGTGCGGACCGCAGGCGCCGTCGATCCCGCCTCGCGCACGCTGCTCACCGAGCTGCAGGTGGACAACGACAAGGGCGAGATCCTCGCGGGCAGCTACGCCCAGGTGCACCTGCCCGACATCCGTCCCGAGCCGGTCATCACGCTGCCGTCGAACGCGCTCGTCTTTCGTTCGGAAGGCGTGCAGATCGCCGTCGTCGCCGGCGACCGTATCGCCTTCCGCCCCGTCACGCTCGGTCGCGATTACGGTAATGTCGTCGAAGTCCTGCGCGGCGTCGTTCCGGCAGACAAGGTGGTTGTGAATCCCTCCGACGCACTCCTCGAAGGCGCGGAGGTTCGCACGATCGACGCTCCGCCCGCTGGGCGCTGATTCGCGTTGGCGGTTGCTCCGGTTCGGAGCTTGACCGCTCAGCGCCCGGAAAGAACCACGTCTCGTAGCTGGCCGCGGATGTTTTACGGATAGTTGTTCGGCCCTTTGGTGGAGAGGGTTTCGTTGACTCCGCGGTAGGGGGTGAACGCGCGCTGCACCGTGTTGTCTCGGAACACGTGAGCGTCACTGCCACCGCCGGCCACGAAATCGATCCCGGTGATGTACCCGGAGATTTGATTCCCCGCGATGATACAGAAGGCGGAGCTACCCACCGAGATGCCGATGGTGGAGGCAGCAAAGGGGAAGAGCAGATTGGAGTTGAGGATGCGGTTGCCGCTGATCGTGCCCGAACGGCTCGACCCCAGGCGGATGCCATAGGCGCGGTTGGCGGTGTTGCTGCTATCCACCGCCACGTCGGAGACCTCGTTATCCGTCACCTGCACGCCGTCGCCCGCCACGTCGATGCCGGCGCGGTCAAAGGGAAACACCGTGGAACCGCCGATTTGCGAGACGCGATTGTGGCGCACGCTGGAGCCGATCCCGATCACCTGGATGCCGTAGCGCGTGCAACCATCCACGTTCACGTCTTCCACCAGATTGCTCCGCCCGCCCGCACCGTTCAGGGTGATGCCGCTGAGATACCCGCGGATGGTGCCATTGCGGATCGTGACATTCCGGCAATCCGCGCCGTAGATGCAGGCGTTGAGGGCAGTGGGGATATCGCCGTTGCTCGTCAGCGTCCAGCCCCCGAGATCCAGCACCACGTCATTCGCGCTGATGATGATGCCGTTGAGTTGCAGGGGTCCGACGAGATTCTTGGTGACGAGGTAACGCCCGGGTTTCGAGATCGTGTAGGGGAGCCGGGAGATGGGGGTCGGGGACGCACCCTCGGCGGCACCGGCGATGAGGAGGGCGACCGCCAGCATGAACCAACGGGGAATGATGCTCGTATTCATGAGGGGCAGCGAACGGCGGTCGCGGGCTCTCGTCAAGCCCGGCTAGCTCCCCGCGGAATGGGCATGGTGAAAGTGGAAGGAGTGCCTGCAGCCCACGCGCGGCAGGTGATCTGTCCAGGGCGGCGCTCGCGGAGCTCACTGTTGACGTTCCCTTCCCCTGCCGATCTCATCGCTTCTATGAAAATCCATCTAGCGGTGCGTTCGTTCCTGGTTCTCCTCGCTCTGCTTCTGGCGCTTCCCGCGTCCGCCGCGGTGCCTAGAGCGATCAGCAGGCTCCCGTATAAAATCACCAAGCCCGGACGCTATGTGGTGACCAAGCCGATGGTTTACACGAGCATCACCCCGCTGGCGGCGATCACGATCGAGGCCGATAATGTCTCGCTCGATCTCGGCGGGTGGACCATGGAATCGTCCCACAGCGTCAGCAACGGCTCCGAGACCACCGCGGTATTCGCCAGCGGCCGACAGAACATCAAGATTTTCAACGGAACGATCCGCAGCTTCTTCCGGGCGATCTTTCTCGAGGGGACCGCGGGCGGCAATCATCTCGTCGAGGACATCCTCGCGGACGACTGCACCTTCCTCGGCATTCAGGTGAAAGGAGACAGCTCCATCGTCCAGAACTGCCGGGTGACGAATGTGGACGGATCGTTCACTACCGAACGCTATGGCATCCACGTCACGGGGACGAGTGCACAGGTGATCAATAATCTCGTCTCGGGACTGATCACCCCCGCCGGCACCGGAAGCCGCTCGTATGGCATCTACGTCGAAAACAGTGAATCCGTGCTGGTGGCCGGCAATCGGGTCATGAACAAACCGACCACCGCCTCGCTCGACAATATGCGAGCGATCACTTTGCGGAGCTGCTCCTACAGCGTCATCGCCGGCAATTTCGCGTCTGGATGCCGTATCGGGCTGTCGAGCGTGCAATCCCCCGGAAGCCCCGCCACTACGATCAACAATAATATTTTTCGGGACAACACCTGGGCCACCAGCAGCTACTTCGAACTCTCGGGAGACAACGCGGAGGGCCCACACAATTTCCCCACCGTCTCCGCCAACTAACGGTGCGTGGGCGGACGGGAATAGTCCAAGATCCCCGCGCCCGAATTCGGGGCGAAATGAATCCGAACTTCCACCAGGTTGCTCCGCCCGCCCGTCCCGGCCAGGGTGATGCCGCTGAGATACCCGCGGATGGTGCCATTGCGGATCGTGACATTCCGGCAAGTGCTGGAGGCGGGGAAACGAGCCTTCTTCTGTGTAAACGAGACTTCGGAAGCCGTTTTGGTGACTTCGGAAATCATTTTGTAAGTCACGGAAATCATTTTGGAAGTCACGGAAATGGTTTTGCGAGTCACGGAAATCATTTTGGAAGTCACAGAAATCGTTTTGGGAGTCACGGAAATCGTTTTGGGAGTCACGGAAATCATTTTGGAAGTCACGGAAATCGTTTTGGGAGTCACGGAAACGATTTTGGGAGCGTAGGAAACCATCTTGGGAGCCTCGGAAACCGCGGTGGGAGTCTCGGAGACGGTGAAATGAGTCGACGGGGCGGCAGTCGAGGCGCACCTGTGGCCTGAGGAGGTGCCGCTGGCTTGCAGGTCCGTCGTGGGCCGCAAGCGGAAGGGATCAAGCCGCGGCGGCGAAATGTTTCGGAGCTCGAATCGGGGGAACTGCGTGATCGATTCAACGGCCTCAAACGAGCTGATCGACGCGGTCCCGACTGGCCCGAGCGGCGGTCCGCCCAGACCGGCGGGACCGCAGGGCTCGCCGGGCGAGGTGACGCAGATGGAGGCATTCGCCGCGTGGGTGGAAACGCTGCGCGCGGCGCTCTCCCGCTGAGCCGACGATCCGAAGGCTGGCACTTGCTCGTCGGCGCACTGCTGCTTTTCGGCGGCATCGCCGGGATCGTGGGCGGCTACGATTCGCCGCGGGTGATTTCGTATGCCTTCACGGCGATGCTCGCCGGAGCGCTGATCGGTTTGCCCGTGCTCCTGCACGCTCCGACGCCGCAGGATTTCTGGCGCCGACAGCCGGGAGTGTGACGCCGCCGCGTCATTGTGGTTTCCAAGGCGGCGGCGCGCCGATATTGCATCCGCGATGCTCAAACTGCTTTTTCTCGGTGATGTCGTCGGCGAACCTGGCCGGCGCGCGGTCATCGACATGATTCCCGTCTTCAAGGAAACCCGTGGCGTGGATTTTGTGGTCGTGAATGGCGAAAATGCGGCGAACGGGCGCGGCATCACGCCGAAGATTTGCATCGACCTCCTCCGGGCCGGCGCGGCGGTGGTGACCAGCGGGGATCACATTTGGGATCAAAAGGAAATCGTCCCCTACATCGACACCGAGCCGCGCCTGCTCCGCCCGACCAATTACCCGCCGAACACGCCGGGCAGCGGCTCGATCGTGCTCGAAACCTCGAAGGGTAAAATCGGCGTGATCAACGTGCAGTGCCGCACCTTCATGAATCAGCCGCTGGAAAATCCTTTCCTCGCCGTGCAGGCGGAGGTCGAGCGGATGCGCTCCGAGACGCCGGTGATTTTCGTCGATGTGCATGGGGAGACGACGAGTGAGAAGATCGCCATGGGACGCTTCCTCGATGGCAAAGTCAGCGGCGTGGTGGGCACGCACACCCACACGCAAACGGCGGATGAGCAGATCTTTCCCGGCGGCACCGCGTTCCTCTGCGACGCGGGGATGTGCGGTCCGGCGCAGAGCTGCCTCGGACGCGAGATCGACCCGATCATCCAGCGCTTCCTCACCGGGCGGCCGATCCTCTATCCCGTGGCCCGCGGCCCGGTGCGAGTCTGCGGCGCGCTGCTCGAGATCGACGAACGTACCGGGGCCGCGACGAAAATCGAACGCGTCTCCGAGATGTGGGATAGCGCCGCCATCGCGCAGGCGCAGTAAACACTTCGTCGAACGGAGGGCGCCACGGCGAGTATGGGAGAGGCGGGAAGCCTGTTCCACTCCACCGAAATGCGCGGTCTACGCGACGACGAGATTCACCAGCTTCCCGGGGACGACGACGACTTTCTTGATCTCCTTCCCCGCGGTCCACTCCGCGATCTTCGCCGACCCGCGGGCCAGCGCTTCGATCTCTTCGCGGGTCGCTTCCTTCAGCACCACGATCTTGTCGCGCACCTTGCCATTCACCTGCAGGACGATCTCCACTTCGTCCTCGATGAGCAGCGCGGGATCGTAGTGCGGCCAGGGTTGGTCGGCGAGAAAGGGGTCGCCTCCGCTGCGCGCCCACAGCTCTTCGGTGAGGTGCGGCGCGAAGGGATTGAGCACGCGCAGGAGCAACCGCACCGCTTCGAGCGGGCGCGGGTTCAGGGGAATGAGCGCATTCGTACAGATCATCATCTGCGAGATGGCGGTGTTGAAGCGCAGTTCCTCGATGTCTTCGCCGACCTTTTGGATCGTGGCATGGACGACCTTTGCCGTTGCCTTGTCCATCGGCACGTCCTGCACCGCGGGGTGGTTCACCCATTCGCCCGCTTGATTCTCCTCCATGACCAGCCGCCACACGCGGGCGAGGAAACGCGACACGCCCTCCACGCCGGCCATGGACCATGGCTTCGTCGCCTCCAGCGGCCCCATGAACATCTCGTAGAGCCGCAGCGAATCCGCCCCGTATTCCGAGATGACCACGTCCGGGTTCACCACATTGCCGCGGCTCTTGCTCATCTTCTGGCCGTCTTCGCCGAGGATGAGCCCCTGATTCACCAGCCGCTGGAAAGGCTCGGGCGTGGAGACGTGGCCGAGATCGAAAAGCACCTTGTGCCAGAAGCGCGCGTAAAGCAGATGCAGCACGGCGTGCTCGGTGCCGCCCACGTAGAGATCCACGCCACCGGGTTTGCCGCTGTTCATCCAGTAGCGTTCCGCTTCCTCGCTCACAAAGCGGTCGGCATTCCGCGCATCGCAATACCGCAGGTAGTACCAGCACGAGCCCGCCCACTGCGGCATCGTATTCGTCTCTCGCGTGGCGTGGCTGCCTCCTTCGTCTTTTTCTTCATCTTCATCTTTTTCTCCCACCGCAGTCGTCTCGGATGAAGACGAGGATGAAGAAAAAGACGACGAGGGATACCGCAGCCAGGCCTTCGCTTTGGCCAGCGGCGGCTCGCCAGTCCCCGTGGGCTTGAAGTCATCGAGCGGTGGCGGCACGAGCGGGAGTTCGCTTTCGGGGATCGGGAAGTGGCGGCCATCCTGCCACACCACCGGGAAGGGTTCGCCCCAGTAGCGTTGCCGCGAGAAAAGCCAGTCGCGCAGCTTGTAGTTCACGGTCTTTTTCCCCAGCCCCTGCGCCTCGAGCAGGCGCGAAATTTCCGCCTTGGCCGCCGCCGTGGGCAGGCCGTCGAGCGGGCCGCTGTGGATCGCAAATCCTTCGCCCGGCAAACACTCCAACGGTTCCGCTTCGCACACGCTCCCGCCGCCGAGGGCGAGCGTGGGCGTGTCGCTCACCACCTGGCGAATCGGCAGGCCAAACTTCCGCGCGAACTCCCAGTCGCGCTCATCGTGCGCCGGCACGGCCATGATCGCGCCGGTGCCGTAGCCGAGCAGCACGTAGTCCGCGATCCAGATCGGGATCTTCTGCTCGTTGACCGGATTGATCGCAAACGCGCCGGTCCACACGCCGGATTTTTCCTTGGCCAGCTCGGTGCGCTCCATGTCGCTCTTCCGCGCCGTGCGCTCGCGATATTCCCGCACCGCGGGCCACTGCTCCTCAGTGACGATCTGCTCCACCAGCGGATGCTCGGGTGCGAGGACCATGTAGGTGGCGCCGTAGAGGGTATCGGGCCGCGTGGTGAAGACGGTGATGGTTTCGAAGATCGGAGATGGGAGTTCGGAGATCGGGGAGCGGCGATCTCCGATCTCCGATCTCCGATCTCCGATCGCTCCCGCGATCTTAAACCGCACCTCCGCACCCTCGCTCCGCCCGATCCAGTTTTGCTGGAGCAACTTGATGCCGGTCGGCCAGTCGAGGCCCTCCAGTTCGTCGATGAGCCGCTGCGCGTAGGCCGTGATCCGCAGCATCCACTGGCGCATCGGCCGGCGCTCCACGGGATGCCCGCCCACTTCGCTCTTGCCGTCGATCACCTCCTCATTGGCCAGCACGGTGCCGAGTTCGGGGCACCAGTTCACCGGAGCCTCGGAGACATAGGCGAGGCGCACGCTGTCGGGGTCGGCGCCCGGGTAGGTCGAGATCGGCTCCGCGCACTGCGTCTGGGGATTAAACCACGAGTGGTAAATCTGCAGGAAGATCCACTGCGTCCAGCGGAAGTAATCGGGGTCCGTCGTATTCACCTCGCGCTGCCAGTCGTAGGCGAAGCCGATCCGCTGGAGCTGCCCGCGGAAGCCGTCCACATTCGCCCGCGTGGTGATCTCCGGGTGCTGCCCGGTCTTGATCGCATACTGCTCGGCCGGCAGCCCGAAGGCGTCCCAGCCCATGGGATGCAGCACATTGAAGCCGCGCATCCGCTTATACCGAGTGATGATGTCCGTGGCAGTGTAGCCTTCCGGATGCCCCACATGCAGCCCCGCGCCGCTCGGATACGGAAACATGTCGAGGACGTAGTACTTCGGCTTCGCGGGATCGAAGCCCGGCTCGCCCGGATTCGGCACATGAAAGAGCTGCGCCGCCGCCCAGCGCTGCTGCCACGCGGGCTCGATGAGGTCGAAGGGGTAGGGTTTGCGGCGGTCGGTGGACATGGAAGGGCGGAGATGATCGACAGGGAGCTGGGGGGGGGACAATGACGAATGACGAAATTCGAATGACGAATGAATGACTGAATCACCAATGACGAATGACGAAACGGAGCACTCCACGGGGCGGCTCACCCGTAGAGTGGTTTCGTCATTCGACATTCGTCATTGGAACATTCATTCGTCATTCGGATTTCGTCATTCGTCATTCCCTCATGCGCCTTCTCATCGCCACCAAGAACCCACACAAGACCGCCGAAATCGCCGCCATCCTTCGTGACTGGTTTGTGTCCGACCTCACCGCGCATCCCGAGATCCCCGCGCCCGAGGAGACCGGCAGCACCTTCACCGAGAATGCCGCGATCAAAGCCGTGGCCGCCTCGCTGCTCTTCCCCGGCCTCGTGCTCTCGGATGACTCCGGCCTCGAAGTAGACGCCCTCGGCGGCGCCCCCGGTGTGATCTCAGCCCGCTACGCCGGTCCCGGTGCAAGCGACGCCGATAACCGCGCCCGCCTCCTCCGCGAACTCTCCACCGAAGGCGCCCGCGGCAAAGCCCGCAGCGCGCGCTTCCGGTGCGTCATGGCCATCGCCGAAGCAGGCGTGATGCTCGCGACCTTCGACGGCGCGGTGGAAGGCGTGATCGTGAACGAGGAAAAGGGCGACGGCGGTTTCGGCTACGACGCGCTGTTCGTTCCCGAGGGATTTTGCGAGACCTTCGGGCAACTCGCCGCCTCCACGAAAAACCAGCTCAGCCACCGCGCCCGCGCGCTGGCCAAGGCAGCGGTGTTTCTCAGAGGGTGGAACGCTAATCAAGAAACCGCCTGTCATCCCGAGCGGAATGGAGGGAGCCTGAGCGACCAGAGTGAAGGCGAGGGACCTCGGATTGCAGAATGATCCATGATCCTCCACAGGCCGAGGTCCCTCGGCTGCGTTACACTCCGCTCGGGATGACAGGCCGTGTTGATTTCCGGCCCACTCGCTCCAGGCGCGGCTGCCACGAGAAATCCGTTGACGCTCCCGCACGCGGCTCCTACTACTCCCACCACCGAACCACCACGCGCATGAAGAAAATCTCCCGATTGAAAAAAGCTGCTCCCCTGATCCTGCTCGGCCTCCTCTTCGGTCACACCCCGGTGAGCCAGCGCGCTCAGGCACTCGTCGGCGGTCCGTTCGATGACAACTCCTACCCCGGGGCGAATGCGGACGGGACCTACTCGGGCACGCTGACCGGAGTGAACCTCATCGGCATCGTGAGTTTCGGCGTCAGCTCGTCCCAGGAGACCACCGGTCGCTTCTCCGTTTTTCACGAAGGCTTCGTCCACTACGGAGCCGCCGCCGGCATCGCGGATCTGGCTTCCCGGCGGGTCGCTGGTTCGTTGCTCGGCGTCGCTGCCCTGGGTGGCAATGGAAATGGCGGCGGCACTGTGGAAACGGTCGGCGGTTCCGGCAATCTGCAGAGCAGTAACCAAACGCTCACCGTCCGGTCCTCGCTCGAGGGCTCGTTCCTGGCGAAAATGAAAGGCTACCCGCAGCGGATTACCTTCGAAGGTGAAGGCCGTCTTTCCAGCTCGGCGAACAACGCGGTCATGACCGGCGAATCCAATTTGGTCATTTCCTATTCGACGATCTCCGTCACGCCTGCTGTCCCCGATACGACGCTCCAACCGCAGTCGTTTCAGAATGTCAATCTGGACGGCCAGTTGCAGGTGGCGAACATCCGCTCCCAGACGGCGTTCAAGGTGCGCGGTTCGCGGACGTCCCGCACCGTCTTCACCGCCTTGACCAACTACGCCCAGTTGACCCCGTCCCGGCCGCTCGCTGGTACTCCCACGCCGACCGCGACGCCGTAGGGCGGAATGCGCCGGTTCTGGGCGCAAAGTATCCATCCGCATACAGCTTTCGATCTGCCGGGTGGCAAGCCCGACGGAATGTTTGGCGGGCTTGAAACCGCCCTCTCCCGCGTCCGGGTGACGCGGTTCCTGCCTTCAAGATTGAATCGATCCACTTCCAATTCCCTTCGTCGCCGCGGCTTCACGCTGCTCGAGGTGGTCGTCGTTCTTCTGGTCATCGCGATCGTTAGTGTACTCCTCATGGAGAGCTATCAAAGCGTCCGCAATCGTGCCGAACGCACCCGCTGCGTGGCGAACTTGAAGAATCTCTTCGTCGCACTGGACGCCGACACCCGCGACCAAGGGCACTGGCCGCAGTGCCCGTTCGAAATCGGAGATCCGAATTTCGACAGTTGGTGGCTGAAGGAACTGTCCCGCTACAATCTCAGTCGCACCTCGTGGGAGTGCCCCACGTTGCGCAAGCTCCAGGCGGCAGGCGAGGCGGCCAAGAGCGAAGAAAAGGCGATCGACTACATCCCCTGCCAGTTCGACGCCGAGCCGCGAACGCCCTACAAATGGGCCACCCAACCGTGGGCCGTGGAAATCGGCGACTTCCATGGCGACGGCAACCTGATCCTCTTCCCGGATGGCTCGATCAAGGGTTTCAACCAGTTCTCCGCCACCCAGCGCTGACGCGCGGACGGAGAGCCTGCCTGCCACGCTGCGACGCGCCTCATGAAGGTCCCCTTCAGCCTTTTCCTCGCCGCGCGTTACCTGAAGCCGAAGCGCACCTTCGTCTCCGTGATCACCGTCATCTCGGTGCTCGGGGTAACGCTCGGCATCGCGGTGCTCATCGTCGTGATCTCGGTGATGACGGGCTTCGACCGCTCGTTGCAGCGCGCCATTCTCGGCTTCGAGCCGCACCTTCGCGTGACGAATGGCGAACTCCTCAACACCTGGCGCGAGGCCCGCGAGCAGATCGAGAAGCAGCCGGGCGTGGTCGCGGTGGCGCCGTATTCACAGGGACCGGTGATGGTCGAGCACAACGGCCGCGTCTTCACTCCGGTGATGCGCGGCATCGACGTGGAGGCCGAGCAGAAGCTCATCGATCTGCGTCGCTTTGTGGACGAGCAGGGGCTTGGCACGTCCGACCTGACCAGCGACACCTGTGTGGTCGGCATGGTCCTCGCCCGCGAACTCGGCGTGAGTGTCGGCGACAAAATCACCGTCTACGCGCCCGGCAACGTGAGCGCGATCATCGCCGAGATGAAGCGCGAGGAGGAGGAGCCGGGCGCGAAGGCAAAGACGTTGAAGGAGATCAAGGGCGACATCGTGCTGCCCGCGGAACTGAAGGTCGTGGGCATCTTCAACTCCGGCCTGAACAGCTACGACGCCAACTTCATCCTCGTCCCGCTGTTCATCGCGCAGGAACTCTACGGCCTGGGCGACGCCGTTCACGGGCTGTCGGTGAAAACGACGGACCCCTACCACGCCGGCGATTTGCAGGCGCGGATCAACGAGCAATTCCTCGGCACGGCCACCGCGCTCACGTGGTATGACGAAAACCGCGAACGCTTCGATGCGATCCGCATGGAGCGGCACGTGATGTTTGTCATCCTCATGTTCCTCATCGTGATCGCTGCTTTCGGCATCACCAGCACGCTGATCACCGTGACGGTGCAGAAGACCCGCGAGATCGGAATCATGAAAGCGCTCGGCGCGCAAACCGCGCAGATCGTCTGGGTCTTCCTCGCGCAGGGCATGTTCGTGGGTTTCTTCGGCACACTCATCGGCTTGGGGCTCGGGCTCAGCGCGCTACACTACCGCAATGACTTCCGCGATTGGCTTTCGCGCACGCTGAATATGGAAATTTTCCCCGCCGGCATCTACGAGTTCGAAGGCATCCCGGCGGAGATCATTCCCCGCGATGTGACCGCGATCTGCATCAGCGCCTTCATCATCTGCTCCGTCGCCGCGCTCATTCCCGCGTGGTTCGCTGCACGCCTCGATCCGGTGAAAGCGTTGCGGTCAGACTGACGGGGAGAAATTCCAAACGCCAAGTTCCAAGCTCCAAACAATCGGAGAAAACAATGGAAATGGAGAAACGACCCAGTTCGTTTTCCTCCTTCATGCCCTTCCCTCTGATTGTTTGGAATTTGGATTTTGGAGCTTGGAATTTTCCCCTACTCTCCCCCATGCCCTCTTTCGATATCGTCTCCGAAGTCGACGCCCAGGAAATCGACAACGCCATCAACCAGGCACACAAGGAACTCGCCACGCGCTTCGACTTCAAAGGTTCCCCGGCCACGATCGAGTGGAAGGAAAAGGAATCGAAAATCGAACTGAAAGCCGAGGACGGTACGCGGCTCAAAGCGCTGCACGAAATTGTCATCGGCAAACTCGCGAAGCGAAACATCGACCTGCGCAACGTGGAGCGGAAGGACCCGGTGATCTCGCCACTCGGCCACGCCACGCAGGACTTCGTGATCAAGCAGGGTCTCGACGGCGACAAGGCGAAGGAGATTTCCAAGGCGATCAAGGCGCGCGATCTCAAGGTGCAGAGCACGCTGCAGGAGCGGCAGGTGCGGGTGACCGGGAAGAAACGCGACGATCTTCAGGAAGTCATCGCCTTCTGCCGCAGCCAGGATTTCGGCGTCGCCCTCGCCTTCAAAAACTTCCGCGACTGAACGCGGGCGGAGTGCGGCAGGATATTTTCGGGGCGAAAAATCGAAACCATTGTCATCCTGAGCGGAGCGCCGCCCGGTGGGTGGCGAGGGAAAGGAGCCTGGGGGGTGTGCGGGGCGGTGCGCAGTCGAAGGACCTCTAACTTTTTTCTGCTGGTTGGAAACCCACCGGCCAGAGAAGCGAGAGGTCCTTCGGCTCCGCGATGCCCTGCGCGCCCCAAAAAAACCCCGCCACCCACCGCACATCGCTCCGCTCAGGATGACACCGCGGTGGGGCGCTCTCCGACATATCAACCCATCCTAATTTAGAATTGGTCTTGATAAGGGAAAGCCCGCGTGGTCTGTTTTGAGGCCGATGAAACCGCTCGCCAACGCTCCTTCCCCCGATGAGCACATCCACGGACGCGGACTGCGCATGACCGATCAGCGGCGCGCCGTCTACGACGCATTGATGGGCAAGCGGGACCATCCCACCGCCGTCAAAGTCTTCATCCGCGTGAAGACGAAGATGCCCTCGATCTCCCTCGCCACCGTCTACAACTGCCTGGAAACGCTGACCGACTGCGGCCTCGTGAAGGCCGTCAATCACGAGCGTGAGCCGTCGCGGTATTGCCCAAATTTACAGGAGCACGCCCACCTTTTCTGCGATGGCTGCGGCGGGGTCATGGACGTCCCGCTGCGCAACCGCCGCCGCGCGCACGACGTATGGGAACTCCCGGAGGAGGTCATCATCTCCCACCACGAAGTTTCCTTCCGCGGCCTCTGCCCAAAATGCGCGACCACCAAGGGCGCCGCGCTCAAAACTCCAAAGTCAAAATCGCAAAACTCCAAATGAGCAAGCTGGCCATCCACGATCTGCACGTCCGCATCGGCGACAAAGAAATCATCCGCGGGCTCACCCTCGATATCCCCAAGGGAGAAATCCACGCCGTGATGGGACCGAACGGTTCCGGCAAGAGCACGCTGAGCAAGGCGATCGGCGGACATCCCGACTACACGGTGACCGGCGGTGAGGTGCTGCTCGACGGCGAAAATGTGCTCGGTCTCGCACCCGACGAGCGTGCTCGCAAGGGGCTGTTCCTCGCCTTCCAATACCCGATGGAAATCCCTGGCGTGAGCAACGCCAACTTTCTCCGCGCGGCACTCAACGCCCGCCAGCCAGAGGGCGAAGAGGTCGAGGCGACCGAGTTTTACGCGAAGATGTACGAAGAGATGGACAAACTCGAGATGGCCCGCACTTTCACCGCCCGCTCGGTGAATGAAGGCTTCTCCGGCGGTGAGAAGAAGCGCAACGAGATCCTCCAGATGGCGATGCTGAAGCCGAAATACGCGATCCTCGACGAGACGGATTCCGGCCTCGATATCGACGCGCTCCGCATCGTCGCCGCGGGTGTCAATGCGCTCCGCGGTCCAGACCTCGGCGTCCTGCTCATCACGCATTACCAACGCCTGCTCGACTACATCGTGCCGGATCACGTCCATGTGATGGTCGAGGGGCGCATCGTCCAGAGCGGCGGCAAGGAACTCGCGTTGGAACTCGAGGAGCGGGGCTACGACTTTATCAAAGACTCTCTCCCGGAACCAGCCCTGGCCTGACGCCACGAAACAAGGACACCACCTATGAGCACCGAAACTGTCAGTGAAATCGACATCGACCGCAGCCGGGGAAATTTCTCGTATCCCGAGAGTCACGAGTTCGACGCCGGCGTAGGTCTCACGCCTGCCACGATCGACTACATCGCGAACGTGAAGGGCGAGGCGGACTGGATTCGCGAGTACCGCCACCGGGCGCTTGAGGTCTTCAAATCCAAACCGATGCCCACGCACTGGGCCTCGCACGACCTCGACGCGATCGTCTTCGACAACATCCGCTACTATCTGTCCAACGGACAGAAGCCCACGCGCTCGTGGGACGATGTGCCGGAAGACATGAAGCGCACCTTCGAGCGGCTCGGCATCCCGGAGCAGGAACGCAAGTTCCTCGCGGGCGTCGAGGCACAGTTCGACTCCGAGGCGGTGTATTCGAACATCAAGAAAGCCGTCGGCGATCAGGGCGTGATTTTTTGCGGACCCACCGAGGGACTGCGCGATCACCCGGAGATTTTCAAGAAGTGGTTCGGCAAGGTCATCCCGACCGGCGACAATACGTTCAGCGCGCTGAACAGCGCGGTCTTCAGCGGCGGATCGTTCATCTACGTGCCGCCGGGCGTGAAGGTGAAGCACCCGCTGCAGGCTTACTTCCGCATCAATGCGGAGAACTTCGGCCAGTTCGAGCGCACGCTCATCATCGCCGATGAAGGCAGCGAGGTGATGTACATGGAGGGCTGCACCGCACCGAAGTTTGAGACTGCCACGCTGCATAGCGCGGTCGTCGAACTCGTGGCGATGAAGGGCGCGAAGATCCAATACGTGACCGTGCAAAACTGGTCGGCGAACGTCTTCAATCTGGTGACCAAACGCGCCATCGCCCACGAGGAGACCGAGGTGAAGTGGATCGACTGCAACATCGGCAGCCGCCTCACGATGAAATATCCCGGCGTCGTGCTGAAAGGCCGCAAGGCGCGCGGCGAAGTCATCTCCATCGCGCTCGCCAGCGACGGCCAGCATCAGGACACCGGCGCGAAGATGATCCACGCGGCGGACGAGACGACTTCCAATATTGTCTCCAAATCCATCTCCGTGGGCAAAGGCCGCTCGACCTATCGCGGGCTCGTTCACGTGCCGAAGCACCTCAAGGGCTGCAAGAACAACACCGAGTGCGACGCGCTGCTGATCAACTCCGAGTCCCGCACCGACACGTATCCTGCGATCACCGTCCGTGGCACGGGCAACGCCGTGCAGCACGAGGCGAGCGTCTCGCAGATTTCGGCCGAGCAGATCTTTTACATGCAACAGCGCGGCCTCACCGAAGGCCAGGCGATGAGCCTGAGCGTGAACGGCTTCGTCAACGATCTCGTGCGCCAGTTCCCGATGGAATACTCCGTCGAACTCACGCGCCTGATCGACCTTGAGATGGAAGGCAGCGTCGGCTGATTTTCGCACCGACATGAGCACCGCAGTTTTGGAAACCGAACCACCGGCGCAAGCCACCAGCGCAGCGTCCATCCTTCACGCAGGACCGGCCACACCGGCGCAAACCGAAGCGTGGCAAACGTTCGAGCGGCTTCCCATGCCGAAGCGCAACGACGAGACATGGCGCTTTGCCAATCTCAAGCACATCGACCTCACGCGCTTCACTGCGCCGCTGCCGCTCGATGACGCGGCTCGCGAGGAACTGCTTGGCTGTTCGCGCGGACTCGACGCCGTCGCGGGTCGGATGATTTTCGGCAACGACCAACTGCTCAGCCGCGATCTGCTCTCCGATTCGTTGCGTCAGAAGGGCGTGCTTTGGCTTCCTCTCGATCAGGCCGCGGCCGAGCATCCGGAGTTGTTTGCCAGATACTTCATGCGCGAAGAGGCGATCCTCGGCGGGCAGAAATTTGCCGCGCTGCATCGTTCGCAGGCCCGGGCTGGCATGTTGCTCTACGTCCCGCGCGGCGTGGAAATCGATCTTCCGTTGGAAAACTTCCACTGGCTGCACGGCGCGGGCGGCTCTTGTTTTCCGCACACGCTCATCGTCGCGGAGGAGATGGCGAAGGTGACGGTCTTCGATCACTTCGAGAGCGCCGACGCGAGCGCGCCCGGCCTGGCCTGCGGCGTGAATGACCTCTGGCTTGGCGCGGGTGCGAACGTGACCTACGTCGCCGCGCAGAACTGGAGCAACTCCACGCTGGCGGTGCAGATCAACTCGACCATCGTCGGCCGCGACGCCTCCGCGAAAGCGCTGAACCTCAACCTCGGCGGCGCCTACGCGCGCAGCGAGTCGATGAGCCATCTGCGCGGCCCGGGCGGGCGCAGCGACATGCTGGCCGTGACCGTCGCGCAGGGCACGCAGGAGTTCGATCATCGCACCTTCCAGATCCACGAAGTGCCGAACACCGCGAGCGACCTGCTCTACAAGAACTCACTCGACGACAAGTCGCGCACCATCTTCGCCGGCCTGATTCGCGTCGATCCCGGCGCGCATCGCACCGATGCCTACCAGAAGGTCCGCAACCTATTGCTCAGCGACGAAGCCGAGGCGAACAGCGCGCCTGGTCTCGAGATCGAAGCCGACGACGTCCGCTGCACCCACGGCGCCACCAGCGGTCAGATCGAGAGCGAAGAACTTTTTTACCTGCTCTCTCGCGGCATCACGCGGCAGGCAGCGCAGCGGCTCATCGTCTTCGGCTTCCTCAACGAAGTCTTCGAGAAGCTCGACAACGAACCACTCCGCGTCCACCTCCGCGACAAGCTGCGCGGAAAGTTCGGACTGACGCTGGACTGAGCGACAGCGCGTTCGCGCCCCGAAAAGCGCTGTCATCCGGAGCAAAGCGCCATCTGTTTCGTCAACTTCGGGTATGGCCTCAACGGCGCGAAGCCCAAGGCCGTCTCGCATCCGATCCTGCGGCGACTGCGCGGATCTCGTGCGGAGAAATAAGAGGTCCTTCGACTCCGTTCCTCCCCGCCTGCTCGCCCATGGACCCGCCTTCACTTGTCCCGAGCGCCACCGCCTCGGCCCACGAGGAACTCCGCTCAGGATGACAGGATTTTTTGACCGCTGACGCGCGGATCAGAGCGCCCAGACGGTCTGGCCGGCGACGATGGTGCGGACGGCGCGGCCCTTCAGTTCCCAGCCGTGGAAAGGCGTATTGCGGCTGCGGGAGAAGCTGGCTTCCTTGTCGACGGTCCACTCGAGGTCAGGGTCGATGAGCGTGACGTCGCCGGGCGCGCCGATGCTCAGCGTGCCGCGGTCGAGGTTGAGCAGGCGGGCGGGTTCGACGGTGAGCATCTCGATGCAGCGGGCGAGGGAGATTGCCTTCTGTTTATGCACGAGGATGTCGAGGAACAGGCCGAGTTCTGTCTCAAGGCCGAGGATGCCGAAGGGTGCCTGGTCGAACTCGACTTCCTTTTCGTAGCCGCAATGCGGGGCGTGGTCGCTGGCGAGGATGGTGATGCTACCGTCGGCGATGCCCGCGATGAGCGCGTCGATGTCGCGCGGGGTGCGGAGCGGCGGGTTCATTTTGAAATTCGTGTCGAAGCCGCGGATCGACTCGTCGGTGAGTGCGATGTGGTGCGGGCAGACTTCGCCGCTGAGCTTTACGCCGCGGGCGCGCGCTTCGCGCAAAATGCGGACGCTGCCGGCGGCGCTGAGATGCTGGCAATGGATCGGGGTGTCGCAGAGTTCGGCGAGGAGCCCGTTGCGCTGCACGATGATCTCCTCCCCCGCCGCGGGCCAGCCGGGCAGCCCGAGTTCGACGCTGACGCGGCCTTCGTGCATCACGCCTTTGCCCACGAGATTGTAGTCCTGGCAATGATCCATGACGACGAGGTTGAACATGCGCGCGTATTCCAGCGCGCGACGCATGACCTCGGGATTTTGAATGCAGTGTCCGTCGTCGGTCAGCGCGACGATGCCCGCTTTGACCATGGAGCCAATCGGCGCGAGTTCCTCGCCGGCGATGCCCCTGGTGATGGCACCGGCGGGGAAGACGTTGATGCAGGCTTCGTCGCGCGCCTTGTCTTTCACCCAGGTCACGACGCTCGGGTTGTCGATGGCTGGCGACGTATTCGGCATGCAGACGACGCTGGTGAATCCACCCGCCGCGGCGGCCTTCGCGCCGGTGGCGATCGTTTCCTTCGCCGATTGTCCCGGCTCGCGGAAGTGAACGTGCAGGTCGATCAGCCCGGGCGCGACGACGAGGCCTTTGGCGTCGATCTCGATGATTTCGGATTTCGGATTTCGGATTTCGGATTTCGCCGCGATCCGACCATCGACGATTATCAGATCCCCGATCTCATCGCGGCGATTCGCGGGGTCGATGATGCGGCCGTTGCGGATGCGGAGGGTGCTCATCGCTGGGTGCTGAAGAGTTCCTTGAGCTGCGCAATGCGGGCCTTGGTGAGGCTGGCGCGGACGCCGGCGTAGATCATCGGAGCCATGCTGCCACCGCGCGCGTCGTAGTTCATTTGAAATTCCGCGTGCGCGTCGCGGAAGGCGACCCACGCGCGTTGCGCGGCTTTGAGCTCTGGTTTGCTCTCGTCGTCGAGCCCGGCCAGCACTTTGGCGTACGTGCGATTGAGTTCGGCGTCGGCTTTCGTGAAGGAAGCCTCGGCGTCGCGATTCATCTGCTGCTGCGATTGAGCGAAGGCGCCCGGCGCCGCGAGCGCGAGGAGGAAGAGGACGACGAGCAGGTGTTTCATGGAGTGGTGGGGTTGGCGCCCGCGCAGAGGTAGAGGACGGCCATGCGGACGGCGAGGCCGTTGGTCACCTGGTCGAGGATGACCGAGCGACCGCTGTCCGCGATGTCGCTATCGATCTCCACGCCGCGGTTGATCGGGCCGGGGTGCATGATCAAGGCGTCAGGCTTGAGGCGCTCGGCGCGCGCTTTGGTGAGGCCGAAAAGCGCGGTGTATTCGCCGAGCGACGGGAAGTATTCCTTGCGCTGCCGCTCGTGCTGGATGCGGAGCAGATTCACCACATCCACGTCGGGCAGCACGGAGTCGAGGTCGTGAGTAACGGTGACGCCGAGTTCCTCGAAAACGCGCGGGACCAGCGTGCTCGGGCCGACGAGCGTGACCTTTGCGCCGAGCTTGAGCAGGGCGAGGATGTTCGAGCGGGCGACGCGGCTGAAGAGGATGTCGCCGACGATGGCGACGTGCAGGCCGGCGATGCGGCCCTTTTTCTCCCGCACCGTGTAGGTATCAAGCAGTGCTTGCGTGGGATGCTCGTGCGCGCCGTCGCCGGCATTGATGACGCTGGCCTGCAATCGCTCGGCGAGGAATTGCGACGCACCCGCGGAGCTGTGGCGGAGGACGATGACGTCGGCGTGCAGCGCCTGGAGATTGAGCGCGGTGTCTTTCAGCGTCTCGCCTTTGGTGAGGCTGGAAGTGGACGCCGTCATGTTGATCACGTCCGCGCTGAGCCGATGCGCGGCGAGCTCGAAGGAGACGCGGGTGCGGGTGCTCGCCTCGACGAAGAAATTGACGAGCGTCTGGCCGCGCAGGGCGGGCACTTTCTTGATGTCGCGGGTGCCCACGGTCTTGAAGGCGGCGGCGGTGTCGAGGATCGCGGTGATTTCCGCGGGACTCAGATCGGCGATGCCGACGAGGTCCTTGCGCGTCCACTCCACGTTGGGAAGAGCGTTGGTGGTCATGCGTTTCCTCCGCGGTCGAGCCACACCGCATCCGGCACGCCGTCCACTTTCTCGAAGCGGACAAAGACGCGCTCGCCGTGGGCGGTCGGGAGATTTTTCCCGACGTAGTCGGCGCGGATCGGCAGTTCACGATGACCGCGATCGATGAGTGCCGCATATTGAATCCGGGCCGGCCGGCCGAAGCTGCTGATCGCATCCATGGCGGCGCGGCAGGTGCGGCCGGAGAAGAGCACGTCGTCGGTGAGCACGAGCGTGAGACCGGCGAGGTCGTGCGGAAGCTGGGTGGGCTGGACGGAGAAGAGGCGGCGGCGCGAATGGAAATCGTCGCGGTGCATGGAGACGTCGATCACCCCGGTGAAGACGCTGATCCCCGCAAAAGTCTGGAGATGACCCGCGAGTCGGTGCGCGATCTCCACGCCGCGGGAAGGGATGCCGACAAGCGCGACGCGGGCAGTGTCGGGATTGCGCTCGATGATCTCGTGCGCGATGCGCTTGAGCGCGCGGTCGATGGCCGCGGAATCGAGGATGAGCGTGGCGCCGGCTGGGACGGCGGTGACGGATTCGGAAGGTGTGGGAGTTTCTTTCATGGTCCTTGGCCGCCTCGCGGGGCTGCCTTAAAGGACCGCGGGTGCGGCTATGCAGCCGACTCGCGGTGGCGCTGCTGCCGCCAGGAGGAGCGGTGTTTTACGATCCAGTCGAGCAGCGCTTTTTCGAAGCCGATATCATGGCCCGCCTTCTCACTCTCGATCCATTTGTGGCGGAGGATTTCTTCGCGCTCGGCGAGGAATTCCTTGTAAAGGAGGGACTCCTTAACGAGGTCGTGGTTTTCGGTCGCCGTAGCTGACATACGCTGGGAGAAGTTTCGGGAAATCGCTCGCGGCGTCAACGGTTAAGCTGCTCGATGAGTTGATCGGCGATGGCGCGGAAGGCGGCAGGGACCGGTTGGTCCGGTTCGGCAGAGGTGATCGGCTGCCCGCGGTCGCCGGATTCGCGCGTGGCGATGTCGATCGGGATCTGGCCGAGGAGCGGCACTTTCAGGCGAGCCGCTTCGCGTTCCCCGCCGCCGTTGCCGAAGATGTCGTAGCGCTTTCCGTCACTCGGGCAGAGGAAGTAGCTCATGTTTTCGATCAGGCCGAGCACGGGCACGTTCACCTTCTGGAACATGGTCGAAGCCTTGCGTGCGTCGATGAGTGCAACCTCCTGCGGCGTGGTGACGATGACTGCACCGGCGAGCGCGACGGTCTGCACAATCGTGAGCTGGATGTCGCCGGTACCGGGCGGCAGATCGAGCACGAGATAGTCGAGTTCGCCCCATTCGACCTGCCGGAGAAATTGCTGCGTGTACTTCGTGACCATCGGTCCGCGGAGGATCGCAGGCGAAGCGTCGTCGAGCAGGAAACCCATCGACATGAGCTTCAGGCCGTAGCGCTCGATGGGGAGAATCGTGTTGTCCTCATTGGCCATCGGCCGCTCGTTGGTCCCGAACATCAACCCGATCGACGGCCCGTAGAGATCGCAGTCGCAGAGGCCGACTTTCGCGCCACTGGCCAGCAGCGCCACGGCGAGATTCGCTGCCACGGTGCTTTTCCCCACCCCGCCCTTTCCGGAAGCGACGGCGATCACATGCTTCACGCCAGGGATACCAGTCGCGGCGTTCGGATTTCCACCCGCGACCGCACCGGGCTGCTGCGGCGGGGCGAGGATGTCGATGCGGACATTTATTTTACCCACGCCAGTGAGCTGGGAAAGCGCCGCCTCTGATTGCTCCTTGATCGCCTGCGGGACTTTCGGGTCGTTCGTGGCGAGCGACATCTGCACGGTGACGTCGACGCCATCGACGCGCACGTCTTTCACGAGACCGAACGAGACGATGTCGCGGCTGAAACCGGGATACTTGACGGTGGCGAGCTGGGTGCGGACTTGATCCGGTGTGATCACGGCGAGGGGTTTTGGGATAAAGGCTGAGCCTGCAATCGCAAGCGGGCGCGCAATGTGTCGCACCCCTCCGCGTCCATCAATCCCCTTCGCTTTCTTTTCTCGCGGCGCAGACCGCTCAGTAGCGCTTCCGCATGTTGCTCGGCAGGATGTTGAGCTCGTTGCGGTATTTCGCCACGGTGCGGCGGGCGATCGGGATGCCGCGCTTGTCGAGGATCTCGACGATCTCCTTGTCGCTCAACGGATTCTTTGCATCCTCGTTTTTCACGAGATCGGCGATGGCGCCTTTGACGCTGGTGTTGGACATCGATTCGCCGCCGGACGTCTGGTAGCCGGGCGTGAAGAAATACTTCATGTCGAAAACGCCCTGCGGCGTGGACATGTATTTGCCGGAAATCGCGCGGCTGACCGTGGTCTCATGCACTCCGACGATGTCGGCGATCTGCACCATGGTCATGGGCTTCAGCGCGCTCGGGCCGTGATCCATAAATTCCTTCTGCCGCGCGACGATCTCGTGCGCGATGTTTGAGATCGTCTGCTGCCGCTGGTGGATGGACTTGATGAGAAATTTCCCGCTGCGGATTTTGTCGCGGATATAATCCTTCACCTCGTTGCCGCGATTTTCCTGCGACATGAGATCCTTGTAGGTATTGCTGATTCGCAGATGGGGGATCTGCTCGCCGTTCAGCGTGATCTGGTAGTCGCCCCCGATTTTTTCCACGTTCACGTCGGGCAGGACGTAGTTGTTCGGGTCGGGGGTGAAAATCTGGCCGGGCTTTGGATCGAGCGTGCCGATGAAGTTCGCGGATCGCTGCACCTGCTCGACGGTTGTGCCGAGGCGGCGGGCGATCTCGGGAAAACGTCGTTTGCCGAGATCGTCGATATGCCGGTCGACGATGCGATACTCGAGGCTCTGTTCCTTGCCGATGCGCTTGAGCTGAATGAGCAGGCACTCGCGGAGGTCGCGCGAGGCGACACCCACGGGGTGAAAGGTCTGCACGAATTCGAGGACGCGCTGCAGGTCGGCCACGTCCATGCCGGTGTTTTGCGAGATTTCTTCAGGTGTCGTGGTGAGGAATCCGGCGTCGTCGACATTGCCAATGATCAGCTCGGCGAGTTGGCGGTCTCCAGTGCTCAGGTCGCTGCTCTGCACTTGCTCAAAGAGGTGCTGCTGGAGCGTCTCCTGGCCGACGATGGAATCGAAGAAGAACTGCCGGCGCTCCTCATCCTCTGCCGAACGTCCGGAGTAGCTCTGGCTCTGCGACATGTAATCACGCCACTCATCGTCGAGCTTGGCCAGCCGGTCGAACTCCTCCTGGAACTCGTCATGTTCGGCCTGCTTGTCCTCGATGGTCGGCTCCATGATGTCCTCTTCGAGGGTCGGGTTGCCCTGAAGTTCCTGTTGAATCAGGTTCCGCAATTCGAGCATCGGGGCCTGCAAAATTTGCAGACTCTGCTGGAGCTGAGGGGCGAGAACCTGCGTTTGGGAGAGAGTTTGTGATTGAGACAGGCCGGCCATGAGATTGGGGTAAGTAAAACGACTGAGCCGCACACCGCAAGCAGCATTCCTGCCACGCATTCAAAGTTTTTTTTGGAGCCGGCGGGGCACTCTTTTCGCTTTCCTGTAAATGACCATGAAATCCAAAGCTATTTTCGGCTTCTTCCTCATCGCCTCGGCGTTCGCGCTCGGGCTCTGGCCCAGCGCTTCGCAAGGGCAGGCCGGTGCGGAAGACCCGCTGCTCGCGCCGCTCGTCGAAGAAATCACCAAGCAGCAGGCCACGATCGTGGACAACCAAACGAAGATCGAAGAAAAGCTCGCCGGGATCGCGGAGGATCTGCGGGTCGCGCGGATCTTTGTGGGCCGCGGCGGCGGAAAGGCGGCGACGAAATGAAAACGGCCTTCTTTGCGGCGACGCTCGTGCTGTCCCTCCTGTTCGGGAATGTGGCGCACTCCCAAGCGCCCGGTGTTCCTCAGACCGCGGTCCAGCGACTCCAGGCGATCCGGGCCAAAAACAAGGAACTGCTCGACCGGCAGACCGCGACGCTGAAGAAGCTCGAAGAAATCCAGCTTGAGGCACAGCAGCTGAAGTTTCTCGGGAAACGCGCCTGACCTCCCGCCGCCAGCGCCGCGACGCCTAAACCTTCTCCGTCGCGTTCTTCTTCACCTCGAGCTTGCGATAGAGCGTGGCCATGGAGATCCCGAGCATCTTCGCCGCTTTCTCCCGGGAGCCGGCGTTGAACTTGATCGTCTCGTCGATGTAGCGCCGCTCCTGCTCGCGGATGTATTCGTCCAGCGTCTGGCCGATCGGCAGTGTGCCGGAGACTTCGCCCACCTGCGGGGAGGTGGCTGAGCGAACGACCTGCGGAGGCAGATCGGTGATGCGGATCTGCCCGTCGTCGCACAGCGCACACGCGCGCTCGACGGCGTTTTCGAGTTCCCGCACATTGCCCGGCCAGCGGTAGAGCGCGAGCATGTCGACCGCCTTTGGGTCGATCTTCTTTGCCTCGGTCCCGGTCTGCGCCGCGTTCTTCAGGAGGAAGTGATTGACGAGCAGCGGAATATCCTCCGAGCGCTCGCGGAGGGACGGCATCTCGACCGGAATGACCGCGAGCCGGTAGTAGAGATCTTCGCGAAAGTTCCCGCCCTTGATTTTCTCCCCGAGGATTTCGTTCGTCGCGGCGAGCACCCGCACATTGATCGGGATGCTCTTCGTATCGCCGACGCGACGGATCTGCCGCTCCTGGAGCACGCGGAGCAGCTTGGTCTGGAGCGGCTGGGGCATGGAGTTGATCTCGTCGAGGAAGATCGTGCCGCCTTCGGCCTCCTCGAAGAGTCCGATCTTGTCCTGCACGGCGCCGGTGAAGCTGCCCTTCTTGTGTCCGAAAAGCTCGCTCTCCAGCAGATTCTCTGGCAGGGCCGAGCAGTTGATCGCCACAAAGGGCTGATGCTGGCGGTTCGAGTTGAAGTGCAACGCGCGGGCGACCAGTTCCTTGCCGGTGCCGCTGTCGCCCTGGATGAGAATGGTCGAATCGGTGTCGGCGACTTTCGCGATCAGGTTGTAGATGTCCTGCATCTTCTGGCTCGTGCCGATGATGTTCTCGAAGCGATATTTCTCCTTCACGATCTGCCGCAGATTGCGGTTCTCGCGCACGAGGCTCTGATTATCGAGCGCGCGTTGGATAGTCAGTTGCAGCTCGTCCACCTTGAAGGGCTTCGTGATGTAATCATAAGCGCCCAGCTTCATTGCCTCGAGCGCGGTCTCCACGGTCTTGTAGGCCGTGATGAGGATCACCGGCGTCTGTGGGAGGATCTCCCGGCATTCGCGGAGAATGTCGAGGCCGCCCACCTTGTCCATTTTCAGGTCAGTGATGACGAGCTGCGGAGCGTGGGTCGCGAGATTTTCCAGCGCCTTTTGTCCGGAAGCGTAGGCCACGGTCTGGTGCCCGCGTTCCTGACAGATATCTGAGATGACCGACACCATGGCGGGGTCGTCGTCGATGATGAGAATTCGAGCCATATGGGAGCGCAATCGCGGAATTGAGAGTATGTCAGGGTTGAGAAGTGGAAAGCAAAACTTTGCGACTCTCTCCATCATATTTGCTAGAAGCTGCAACTCGTTCTGTCTCAACTCCCCAACAGCCAGAACATCGGCCCCGCCCGGCGAGACGAATCATTTACCGACGCGTGAAATCGTGTTAGAAGGCTCACCCCCCGAAGCAACATTCCCGTGCAAACTCCGTCCCCCCACGCCCGGCTCCATCTCTCGGCGGCCGGCATCGCCTGCTCCATCGCTGCGGTCGTCATCGGTCTCGGTGTCGTGTGGTGCGAGCGTCTCGAGTCCCGCTTCATTCACGCGCTCGCCCCCGAGTTCATCGAAGAGAAGCTCCAGGGCGCGGCGCTGCAAAAAGAAGCCTTTCAGCAGCCGGACCTGCTCGTGATGTACGGCAGTTCCGAGTTGGTGAAGGAGATCCCGAACAACGCCTCGCAGTTTTTTGCCGACTACCCCACGGGCTTCCGCGTTTTCCCCGTCGGCAAACCTGGTAACGCATCGCTCAATGTCGTGCAAAAAGTCGCCGCGGTCGGCGACACGATTCGCGGATGCAGGGTCGCCTACTCCATTTCGCCCGGCTGGTTCTTTTCCGAATCCGTCGACCCTACATACTACGAGGGAAATTTCTCCGCCATGCAGGCGATGGAACTCGCCTTCAGCACCCACCTGAGCTGGGAACTGCGCCGCGACGTCGCCCGGCGCATGATCGCGTTTCCGAAGACGATCGACGATCACTGGGTGCTGAGCTGCGCGGTCGATCGCCTGGCCGGCGACACCACGCTGGACCGCGCGCTGTTCACGCTCCTGCGGCCGATCGGCGCGCTCGGGCAGATCATCGGCCGGACGCAGGATCACTTCGAGGCAGCGCTCCACATTCTGGATGAAGATGAGCGGCTGAATCCCGAGACCAAGCGGGGGCTGCGCGTGATGAACTGGAACGAGGTCCTGAAGAAAGCCGCGCAGTTTGCCAGCGCCACGTCCGTGCAGGCCAAGCGCAACGAAGTCGCCAAACGCAAGACGCTGAAAAACACCCGCCGCGACGCCTTTCTCAAAGCGATCGCCAGCGCCAAGGAATGGACCGACATCGAGCTCCTCATGCGCACGTTTTACGAACTCGGCGCCAAGCCCCTCTTCCTCAGCATGCCCGTCGAAGACATCCGCCTCGAAGTCTACGGCCTGCAACCCTCCGCCCGGACCGCCTACCTCGATCACCTCACCACGCTGGCGGATCGCTACGACTTCCCACACCTCGACTTCCGCGAGCACCAGAGCGATCCCGGCTTCCTCCTCGATTTCCAGGACCACCTCAGCTCGCAAGGCTGGCTCTTCTACAACAAGGCGCTCGACGACTTTTTCCACGGCCGCATTTCCCGCCTTTGATTTCGTCGCCCCTCCGGTTTCCTCCCTCACCTCCCATGGCCACCGATCATTCCGCAAAAATCCTCGACGTTCTCGCGCAAGTCGCCGAGACCGATGAGGTCCGCACCAATCCCGACCTCGCGCTCTATGATCTGCAGGTGCTCGACTCGATGAAAACCGTCGAGCTGATCGTCGCCCTCGGCACGGAAGTCGGCGTCGAGATTTCTCCCGCTGAGTTTGAGCGTGAAGCGTGGGCCACCCCGGCGAAACTCGTCGCCGACATCGAAAGCCGTCTCGCCGCTGCCGCGCAATGAAAGCGTGGCTCGAAGCGCATCCCGGCGTCCGCTTCACCTTGCTCACGATGTATTACCTCGGCGTCATCGCCGGGCTTGTCGTCCTCTACGGTCGCGGCGACTTCTCCACGCCGTCGTTCGTTTATCAGGGATTCTGAGGCCGTGGAACTCCTGGCCGAAATCGACCGCTGGGGCCGTGAAACTCCCGACCGCATCGCCCACCGTAGCGGCGGACGCACGCTGACCTACGGCGAACTCCTCACCCGCTCCGACTCCCTCGCTGGCTGGCTGCAAGCCGAACTCGGCGTCAGCCGCGCCCCGATCGCGGTCCGCGGCCACAAGGAGCCCGAGATGCTGATCGCCTTCCTCGGCGCGGTGAAAAGCGGACGGCCCTACGTCCCGATCGACCTCGCCATCCCCGAGCAGCGCGCCGAGCGGATCGTCCAGACTGCCAATGCCGCGCTCGTCCTCACCCCCGAGCGCGTCGCGGCGATTTCCAGCGAACCGCGTTCCGCACCGAGCGGTAGAGTCTTCGGCGAAGATCCCTTTTACATCCTTTTCACCTCCGGCAGCACCGGCGAACCCAAGGGCGTGATCATCACCCACGCGAACCTCACCGCGTTCGTGAACTGGATGCTCGGCGAGCAACCCTTGATCACCGGCGGCGAGACGTTCCTCAATCAGGCGCCGTTCTCCTTCGACCTCTCGGTCATGGATCTCTACCTCAGCCTCGTCACCGGCGGCACGCTCTTCAGCGTGACCAAAGACGAGATCGGCAACCTGAAAAAACTTTACGAATCCCTCGCCCGCTCGCAGCTCACCACCTGGGTTTCCACGCCTTCGTTCGCTCAGATGTGCTGCATCGAGAAGACCTTCGCCCAGCCGATGATCCCCACGCTGCGTCGCTTCCTTTTCTGCGGCGAAACGCTCGCGCCGGAAACCGCCTCGCAGCTCCTCACCCGCTTCCCGGACGCCGAGGTCTGGAACACCTACGGCCCCACCGAGGCGACCGTCGCCACCACTTCCGTGCGCGTCGATCGCGCCCTGCTCGAACGCTGGTCCCCGCTCCCCGTGGGCCGCGCCATGCCCGGCACGCTCGTCGAGATTCTCGACGAATCCGGTGCGATGCTCCGCGATGGCGACCGTGGCGAGATCGTCATCGCCGGCCCCAACGTGAGCCCCGGCTACCTGAACCGCGCCGACCTCACCGCGAAAGCGTTCTTCAACTTCGAGGGCCTGCCCGCCTATCGCACCGGCGACAACGGTCGCTTCGAGGACGGACTCATTTTCTTCGACGGCCGGATGGACAGCCAGGTGAAGGTGAACGGCTACCGCATCGAACTCGGCGACCTCGAAGCAAATCTCCGCGCCCTTCCCGAGATCGCGGACGCTGTCGTGCTCCCGGTGGAAAAAGCGGGCCGCATCGATTCCCTCGCCGCCATGATCGTCCTCGCCGGAGAAAAAATCGGCAGCGACTTTGAAGTCAGCGCGAACCTGAAAACCCAACTCGCCGAGCGCCTTCCCGCCTACATGGTCCCGCGCAAGTTTGTCTTTCTCGACGCCTTCCCCATGACCCCCAATGGCAAGGCCGACCGCCGCAAGCTCGCGGAACTTCTCGCCCTAAAATGAGGGTCCACGAAAAACACGAAAAGGCACGAAAGCAGAGTTCGTTTTCGTGTCCTTTCGTGTCTTTCGTGGACCGCCTCCCCACGCCCCTCTTTTTTGGCCCCGTACGCTGACTTCACCTACTTCGGGCTGCTGCTCTACCTCGTCATCCCGACGATCGCGCTCGGCCTCTTCGGGAAAGCAAATGCGCGTTGGGCACTGCTCGCCACGCTGCTCGCCACGCTGATTCACTTTTGGGAGGACCTCGCCATCCGCCCTGGCTGGCTGGTCAATGAACTCTGGATCGTCGCTGGTTACGCCGTCTGGCAGTCGCTGATTTCCTTCGGTCTGCTCCGGTGGAAAACGCGCACCAACTTCCGCCTCGCGCTCCTCCTCACGCTCCTGCCGCTCGCCGCGGCGAAGTACGTGCCGCACCTCGCGCCCGGCAGTGAGTTCGGTTTCCTCGGCATCTCCTACGTCACCTTCCGCGCCCTCGACGTCATCTTCAGCATCCATGACGGCGTGCTGAAATCCCTCTCGCTCCCGCAGTATCTCGCGTTCCTCTTTTTCTTCCCCACGATCTCCTCCGGTCCCATCGACCGTTATCGCCGCTTCACGCAGGACTGGCAGCGTCGCCGCACCCGCGCCGAATTTCTCGACGACCTCGACACCGCTGTCGAGCGCGTCTTCCGCGGCTTCCTCTACAAGTTCCTCATCGCAGCGCTCATCCGCACCTACTGGGTCGACCAGATCACCGGTCACGGCCCGCTGTCCACGCTCAGCTACATCTACGGATACAGCCTTTACCTGTTCTTCGACTTCGCCGGCTACAGCGCTTTTGCCATCGGCCTCAGCCACCTCTTCGGCGTCCGTACCCCCGAGAATTTCAACCTCCCCTTCCTCGCGAAAAACATCCGCGACTTCTGGAACCGCTGGCACATCAGCCTCTCCTTTTGGTTCCGCGATCACGTCTACATGCGCTTCCTGCTCACGGCGGCGAAGGGCAAGTGGTTCAAGGGCAAACACACCGCAAATTACTGCGGGCTCTTCCTCACCTTCGGCCTCATGGGCATCTGGCATGGCACGGACTGGCACTACCTCGTCTACGGTTTCTACCATGCCGCGTTGCTCAGTGGTTACGATTGGTTTGCCCGGTGGAATAAGACCGCGAAGTGGTGGCCCGACGGTCCGGTGTGGCGCGTCGTCAACACCGCCCTCACCATCCACGCTGTCTGCTTCGGCCTGCTCATTTTCTCCGGGCGCCTGAGCCTCCCGCACAGGGTGGCGGCGGCGCCCGCGGCGGTCTCGGCCCCCGCAACTCCGGCGCCTCATTAGATTCAGGCGATGGCCCGAAGCGACTTCCGGCCGTCGCTCTATTTCCCGACTCGCGCGCCGATCGTGACCAACGGGGCGAGTCGGTCGAGCGGTTGTTTCGCGCTCCACATCAGCCCGCGGAAAATCAGGATGCGGTAGAGCGGGTCGTCGTAGGTCCACCGGAAGTGCCCGGGGATGCTGACGAAGACGCGGCCGCGGCCGACTTCGCGCGTCCACATCTGCGGGCGCGGCTCGTTGTCTTCCATGCTGGTCGCGAGGACCCGCGCCTTCGCGGAGGAGAGGTCGCCGCCGAGCAGCCAGTAGCTTTCGTCCGGGCACTGCCACTCGGTGAAGCCGGCGGCGAGCGGGTGCGTCTTGTCGATCGCCCAGTCGCTCGCGCCGTGGCGATATTTGCCGCCCTTTGCCCAGGCCAGGCCGAGCCGCGCGGCCAGCGCGTCCGTGTGCGGGCCGGCGTTCAGCGACCAGTGCAGCGAGACGAAGCCGCCACCGCGGGCGAGGAAGGCGTCGAGCTGCGCGCCGAGCGCTTCGATCTTCGCCGGGTCTGGT
Source organism: Chthoniobacter sp. (assembly GCA_031424375.1). Classification (GTDB taxonomy): domain Bacteria; phylum Verrucomicrobiota; class Verrucomicrobiia; order Chthoniobacterales; family Chthoniobacteraceae; genus Chthoniobacter. Next base: position 32,813 of record JANPHH010000193.1, read on the forward strand.
TCGAGCGCCCAGGCCGGGTTGTAGGAATTCATCACGACGATGTCCGCCCTGGTCCATTGCTCGGGGCTCGGCCAGTCCGTGGCGGCCTCGGTCTGGATGCCCTCGGCGAGACTGAGCAGCCGCGACCAGCGGGAGCGCCAGAGCGGGTAATCGTGATAGCCGGGCTTGCCGTGCCCTTTGTCTTTCTCCGAAGCGCAGAGCACGATGCGCAGCGGCTTCGCTTTCGGATCGGCGGGCGCGGTCAGCGCGGTGCCGAGAATTTTTTCCACCTCGCTGAGCGCGCGGGGCGGCGGCGGATTCGGCAGCACGACCGGCGCAGGTTCGAACGGCGGCACGAGCAGGTAGGTCATCAGGTCGCGGAGCTGATCGGGTGACAGCGCCTTGTCGAGGCCGGGTGGCATGAGCGAAGTGGTGAGCTTCGTGACGCTCGCGATGTCGGCGCGCGCCAAGTCGACCGTCTCACCACTGGCCAGGGCGTATCGGCCGGTGTTGGCATTCGCGGCGAGCAGCACGCCCACGATCTCGGTGCCGTCCTGGCGTTTCACGGTATAGGCGACGTGCTCGGGATCGATCGCGGCGTTCGGGTCGGTGATGTCGCGGAGCACACTGTCGTAGTCGCGGTAGATCAGGTCCGTGAGATCGGGGCCACCTTTGCCGCCCTCATCACGCATCGAGTGGCAGGTCGCGCACGTGGCCTGGCCGAAATACAGCGCCCTGCCGCGCGCCCAATTGCCGCCCGCGAGCTGCGGCAGATCTTCATTCCGTGGCTGCGGTGCGGTCTCCACCGCTTCGGCATACGGGAGTAAAATGCGGCGCAACGGGAAGGGGCGCGGCGTGCTGCTGCGATCGGTGAACCAGTGCGCTTTGACCGCGGGATCGCCGGTGCCCGCACTGAGCGCGATGGAGAAAGGGAGCCACATCCCGGAACGCGTCGCGACCTGCTGCCGCGCCTCGTGTTTTCCACCCGCCGCCTGCGATGCGACCGCCGTGGCGCCGAGCGTGAACTGAAACGGGCGCGCGGCGGTGAACACCACCGTCACCTGCTCGTCCGGGTAGTCCCAATCGAGCTTCGAGCCGGGTTGCACCGCCGGCTGGAGCATCTGCCCGAGATCGAGCTGGCCGCGGAGCTGGATGCGGCCCGCTTCTCCGAGGTGCGACCAAAACTCGCGATGTGCGCCGCCGGCCGCGGTGAGATCGCGGGCGACTGTGGTGTCGGGGTGCGGCAGCCACATCTTCAGCGGAGCGCCCGCGGCGGGTTGCCACTCGGCTTCGAGACCTTTGAGATCGGTGAGCAGGTCGAGCTGGCCCGCGTAGGGACTGTCGCCAGCGGTCGGCAAGATGTTCGCCGCGATCGTCACGCCATACGGGACCACCGCCGAACGCGCGGGAGTCGTGATCACGAGCGTGTGGGCGTCGTCGGCAAGCGCCAGCTTTTCCACCGCGATGCGAAAGCGCGGCGTCGCGAGCTGATCTTTCACCACCTGGTAATCCGGGCGCATCGTCTCGAAGCGGTCGCCGGCCTCAACGTAGCGGCCTTGCGTGACCGAAACCCGGCCTTGCAGCGCGTCGAGCGCGGGCTCGGCCAGCGGCGTGTCGAACGTCACGCGCAATTCCGTGGGGCTGGCACTCCAGGTGACGACCGGCTGGGGCGTGCCCTTCGCGAGCGGCATGATTTTCCACAGCTCGCCCGCGCCCGTCGGCCCGCTGCCCCAGTCCGGCGCGCCGCTGTGCAGCGTGACCGCAAGCGCGCCCACAGGAGAGACTGCCTGGTCGATGATGATCCGCTGGAGTTGCGCGACGGTTTCATTTTTCGCGACGTAGCCTGCGTCCGTCTTCACGAGCTTCGTGCGGAAGATTTTCCCGCGCGACATCGCGGCGACCAGCGCGTCGCCGCGCCACCACGCCGGGCCGAAGATCGGCGCGCCGGGCGCCAGCGGCTCGTCGAACGCCAGACCGACCGTGCTCTGATGCTGCGGCCCGTAGTCGAAGGTGCTCGGTTCGTCGACCACGCCGGGCAGATGCTGGGGATGCCGCGGCGGGAATCCGTAGTGGCGGCCCGGCTGGATGTGCAGCAGCTCGTCGAAAGGGTTGCCATTGGCCAGCCACGTCGCCCCTTCCTGCTCGGTGCAGAAGAGATCGCCGAGCGCATTGAAGGCGAGTCCCACCGTCACCCGCACGCCCGTGGCCACAGGCATGCGCCGGGAGAAATCGGGCAGCACGCGCTGGATCGTGCCGCGCTCGCCGGAAGTGCGATACTGCGCAGCTCCGGAGGTGGCATCGAGCAGGTAGGCGTTCCTGAAGTCGCTCGTGCCGAGGCCGAAATAGACGCTGCCGTCCGGCCCGACTGCCAGGCCGACCGCGTCGGAAACTCCCCCACCGACGACCTGTGCCTTCTCCCAATCCTTGGTCACCGTCATTACGGTGTCGCCCCGGTCGTCGCGGTTTCTGTCGAGAATGAGCAGGATGCGATTGTGGGTGGCCACGTAGACCCCTTCGCTCCGGGCGTCGCCCGGCGGAGTGAGGGCGAGGCCCATCACGACCTTCATCTCCTCGCTCTCGTAGTAGACGTCGGCGCGGTCTTCGAGTCCGTCGCCATCGGTATCGCGCAGGAGGTAGACCTTGCCGTCGTAGCCGCCCGCATAGAGCCGGCCATTCGGGCGGTAGCGGAGGAAGTTGATATTGCCGAGCTGGACGGGAATTTTACGCGCGGTAAAGCCGGGCACGAGTGGCTGAATGATCGGCGGGGCTTTGACGGTGACGAGTGCGGTCCCGTGTTCGACCGGGAGCGGGGCGGCGGTCCCCGGCTCGATCCCCGCGGCCACTCGGGCCGTGAGGAGGAGGGGCCAAGCACCGCGGAAAAACGAACGGAAATTCATGCGCCCCGATGCTAGCGACCAGGCGAGGAGCGTCTAAACGAATCTTCGCCGCTGACGCGGGACTATTTTTCGACCGGCCGGCTGGCGATTTTCTCGCGGCCGAGGGCGAGCACCTTGCGCTCCGCGCGGGTGAGGCTGCCCATGCCCTCGCGGGAAATTTTGTCGAGGATCGGATCGATCTCCGCGATCATGAACTGCTCGGGGCTCATGCGGTCGAGTCGGGCGGCACGCTGCCGGCGGTTGAAAATGTAGCGCTGGATGGCGAGCGGATTCCCGAAGCCGAGCTGCTTGACGTAAAACCAGCCGAGCAAGCCCGCGGCGAGGATGCCGGGAGCGCCGATCTCGGGCGGTGTGCGGGTGGCCCACATCACGCCGGCGACGGCGAGCAGTGCGACCGCGAGCCACCGGGCGCGGAGGCGCAGCGGGAGGATGAAGAAGACGTTGGTCGAGACTTCGAGCTCCGGGAGGATCGTCGCGAAGGCGATCACGACCGCCGTCACCGCAGCGGAGGTGCCCACGGTCGTGAGTTCCGGGACGCCAAAGAACGCCGCCACGCCCCCCGCGACGAGCCCGCCGAGGTAGATGGAAACAAAGTGCCGCCAGCCGATGATCGACTCCAACTCGCGACCCGCGAAAAAGAGGAGCAGCATGTTCGCGAGGAGCTGGAGCGGATGGAAGTGCAGCAGGGAGTAGGAGGCAAACTTCCAATAGTGCCCGGCGGCGATGCTGGCCTGATCGAGGGCCAGCCACTTCCAGATCAGTTCCTTTTGCCCGTGGTCAGCCAGCGCATACTCGAGGAGGAGCTGCGCGACGTATCCGCCGACGCTCAGCGCGACAAGCAGTGCCGTCGCGGACGGACGCCCGCCGGTCCACCGTCGGATGGACGGCTGAGCTTGGCGACGGGAGGGACGCATGGGGCGAATTAAAGCGACGCGGGGGAAGATGTAAAATTCGAAAACTGTCCGGAGCGAAATGTCTGCGGCTAGGCCAGCCAGTTCCCGCAGCGCAGCATCGGAGAGAATCGGGCGCCCGCCCCGCCACAGCCGGGGCACTCAAGTGCCAATCAGCGCCAGCGGCGCCAGCGTCACAAGCGTTCGCCGCCACGCGGGAGAGGTGATCCGCAGCGCGCCGAAGGCTGCCGTGAAGACCGCGGGGATGATCGCGATGAGAGTGAAGCACATCGCTTTATCCATGCCGAACCATGGCCCCGTCAACGCCAGCACCGTGAGAGCGCAACGCGGCGCCACCGTCGCGTCCGCCGGTGGCAGGGACCTCCTCTGCCGCCATGCAATGAACAGCACCGGAACAGACGCCGTCAGCTCCGCCTCGGTCACGAAGCCACCCTTGTCCGCATCGAGGGGATCAAAGAGCGCGGCGGCGCATTTACGGCCTCTGCCATCTCGACAAGCCGCTTCATTAAATTAGCCTCCCGTCCATGAGCGCCGCCCTGGTGAAAACCGTCTTCGTTTCCCACACGTCGAGGAACGATCCCTTCGTCGCCGCTCTGAGGCTCCGGCTGGAAAGCCGTGGCTACACTGTGCTGGAGGATTCGCAGTTCATCCCCGGCGACAATCTGCCGGACAATGTCCGTGGCTTCCTCGACCGCGCGCCTTCCGTCATCGCCGTGGGCAGCACCGAGGCCACCGGCTCGCACTGGGTGAAGCGCGAGTTGCGCTACGCCCGGCAGCAGGGGAAGCGCATCATCCCGCTGATGCTGCCGCAGTCCTCGACGAAGCAGTTGCGGGAGATCTTCGAGCTGCCCGAGCCGAACTCCGGCGACGACCTCGAAGCATGGCCGCCGGAACTCATCGGTATCAAAGTCCAGGAAGGCGCGGGCGGCGTGGATGCCCTGCTGCCCGCTCTGCTCGATGCGCTCGAAGGCCGCAGCGGCGGCGGGCAGGTGGACGCGGGACAGGCGCGGCCCGCCGTGCCGCTGGCGGACCTCGTGCTGCGACTGCGCGCACCGCGTTTCGAGCTGGTGAAAAACCCGCAGGGCGCGGACGTGCGCCGCCCGGTCGCCACGGCCGTGCTCGCTTTCTATCCGCCGGACGCCACCGCGCCTGCCGCTGAGTCGCCGGAGTTCACGCTCACCGCGCCGCTGGGCAAGATCGAGGCGGGCGACCTCCGCTTTTACCTCGAGCGCTACTTCCTCATGCCCTACGGCCCCTTTGCCGAACGCGCCCGCGGCGTAGAGACGCGCCTGCCGGAGTGGGGTCAGGATTTGTGGGACGTCCTCACCACCCGCGAGCCGGGGCACGCCGCGCCGGTTCAGGCCTGGAAAAAACTGGCCGCGCAGAACGACCGCCGTTTCACCATCGAAGCCCCGCCTGCCGTCCTGCTCTCGCGAAAAGCCACGGACGAGGAGAAAGCCGCGCACCGCGCCGGACAGGAGGCCACCACCGAACTGCTCGCCCTGCCTTGGGAGCTGTTGCACGACGGCCACGGCTATCTTTTCCACGACGGCATCGGCGTGCGCGTGCGGCGCTCCCTGCCGGGCGGGGAAAGTCCCGCCGACCTGCCCGAGGCCGCGCGCAAGGCGCCGCTCCGGGTGCTGGCCGTCTGCGCGCGGCCCGAGGACGACCACGCGGCCTACATAGACCACCGCGTTTCCATCCAGCCGCTCACGGAGGCGCTCAATGCCCTCGGTGATCTCGCCGCTTATGAAATCCTCACCCCGCCCACCTTTCCCGCCCTCTGCGACCGCCTGCGCGCGGCGCTGGCGGCGGGTCAGCCCTTCCACATCGTCCACTTCGATGGCCACGGCGTCTTCGACAAGGTGAACGGCCTTGGCGCACTCGTCTTCGAGCACCCGGACGATGCCGCCGCGCACAAGCTGAAGGGCCGCAGGGCCGAAATCATCAGCGCCGACCGGCTCGGCGCGGAGCTGCGTCATGCGGGCGTGGGCCTCTTTTTCCTGGAAGCCTGTCAGTCCGCCCAGGCGGAGGACAATCCCGAGGCCAGTGTGGCCGGGCGGCTGCTCCAGAGCGGCGTTGCGTCCGTGGTGGCCATGAGCCACAGCGTGCTGGTGGAGACGGCGCGGCAGTTCACGGCGGCGTTTTATCCGGCGCTGGCGGAGGGCCAGCGCGTGGGCGCGGCCATGCTGCGCGGGCAGCGCGCCCTGGAGCGCCACCGCCAGCGCGGATGGGGCTGGGAACCGCGCGGCGATGAGCCGGGCAGGATGCAGCGCCGCCCGCTGGAGTTGCAGGACTGGTTTGTGCCCGTGCTCTATCAGGATGGGGCCGATCCCGTGCTGCTGCCCGTCGCGCCGCCTGCGGAGCGCGTGCGCACGGAGCTGGCCAAAGACCGCGCCCTCGCCCTCGGCAACCTGCCCGCGCCGCCGCCGCATGCCTTCGTCGGGCGCAGCCGGCTGCTGCTCGCGGCGGAGCGACTCATGCTTGAGGCCGGGAAAAAATTCGTCGTCCTGCGCGGCGAGGGCGGCGAGGGCAAGACCACGCTCGCTACCGAGTTGACCCGCTGGCTCGTCGCCACCCGGCGCGCGGATCGCGCCGCCTTTGCCTCCGTGGAAAATCTCCCCGCCGAAGCCGCCCGCGCCGTGCTCGCGCAATGGGGCACGCAGTTCGTGCCGGACTTCGCCGCCCGGGCGGACACGCTGGAGCATGGCCTGGCCGCGCTCGCCGCCGCCCTGCGCGACCGCTCCGCCCTGCTGGTGCTGGACAACATGGAGACCCTCCTGCCGCCGCCGCCGGATTCCGCCGCTGCCGGGGCGCGCAGTTACGATGCCGCCGTGCTCCAGTCCGTGCTGCAGGTCTGCGCCGAGCTGCGCGACCTCGCCCCGCGCACCCGCATCGTTTTCACCTCGCGCGAGGCCCTGCCGGCGGACTCGCCCTTTGGCGACGGTGCGCATCTCATCGAGGTGGGCCGCCTCAGCGCGGAGGAGGGCATGGAACTCGTCTCCCGCGTGCTCGCCGGCGGCGCTTCGGGCCAGGACGGCGGCACGGTGAGCGCCGAGGCCTTGCGCGCGGAAAAGGAGGAGGACATCGCCGCCCTCGTCACCACCGTCCAGGCGCACGCCCGCAGCCTTGTGCTGCTCGCGCCAGAACTCGCCCGCCGCGGCCTCCGCGCTACCACGGAGGAAGTCGCCGCCATCATGGCCGACCTCGAACGCCGCTACCCCGGCGAACGCGAACGCTCCCTCTTCGCCAGCCTGGAATTGTCACTGCGCCGCTTGCCGCAGGACGTGCGGGAGAAGCTGGCACCGCTGGGGGTCGTGCAGTGCGGCGGGTGTCTGCTGGGTTTGTTGAACGTGCTCGAAGTGGACCCGGACACCTGCTTCGGCATCGGTGCGATGCTGGCTCAGGTCGGCCTCTGCGAAATGGTAGGTGTTGTGCCAGAGCCGAAGCGCCCTTCGGACATTTTCCTCCGCTTCGAACCCGCCCTCGCCCCGGCGCTGCTGCGGGAGTTGCGGGAGCAGGGCGGCAGCGCCGAAGCCGCCGCCCGCACCCGCTGGGCCGAGGCCTATCGCGGACTGGCCGGCTTCCTCCGCCAGCAGCGAAGCAAAGACGTCCATCTCGCGGCGCACCTGACCCTGCTGGAGCTGCCGAACCTGCTCGCCGCCCTACGCGCCTGGGGCACCGCGATGGAAGCCGCGACCAGCCCGTCCGCCGCTGGCCCCGGCTCCGCCGCCCCCGTGCTGCCCGAGGCCACGCCAGAGGCCCTCATTGACTTCGCCATCCAAATGGAAGGCCTGCTCGCCAATCTCGGACGCCGGGAAGCCCTCGCCGAAGCCGCCGCCATCCGCACCCGCGCCGCCAGCCTCCACGCCGCCCAGCCCGACCGCGGCCTGACCCACGCCGCCTACCTTGCCGCCAGCGCCACCATTGAGCGCCTGCTCGGCGCCGGGCGTTTCGCCGAAGCCGCCCGCGCCGCCCAGGCCCTGGTGCAGCAGTGCGAAGCCGCCCCCGATGACGCCTTCCCGCTCCTCGCCGGAGACCGCGCGCAGGCGCTCATCACCCTCGGCCGCGCGCTCCAAATGGCGGGCGATCCCCGCGCCGCCCTCGCGCCGCTGGCCCAGGCCGGCAAGCGCTACGAATCGCTCGCCACGACCATGACCGATCCCGGGCATCGCCAGACCAGCGCCCGCATGGCCTCCGCCTGCCTGAACGAAGAAGCCGACTGCCTGAGCGATCTCGGGCAGTTGGATGACGCGGCGGCGAAGTATGAGGAAAGCATTCGCCGGGGCGTGGCACAGGACAACCGACGGGGCGTGGCGACAGGCAAATTCCAACTCGGCACCGTGCGCCTGAAGCAGCGCCGCTACGGCGAGGCCCTGAAAGCCCACGCGGAAGCGCGCGACACCTTCGAGGCGCTGGGCGAGCCGCAGTCGGTCGCCAGCGCCTGGCACCAGATCGGCATGGTCCACGAGGGAGCCGGAAACCTGGACGAGGCAGAGACCGCCTACCTGCGCTCCCTTTCGATGAAGGTGCAGGCCGGGAACAAGCCCGGCGAAGCCAACAGCCGCAACCAGCTCGGCAATCTCTACGACCGGATGCCGGGCCGCCGCGAGGAGGCGGTAGTCTTCAAGCTCCAGGCCGCCGAAATCTACGCCGCCCCCGCCACCGCCGATCCCCTGGGCGAAGGCCGCGCCCGCAGCAACGCCGCCGACACCCTCATCGCCCTCGGCCGCCTGCCGGACGCGGCAGCAGCTCCAGCGCGCCCTGGAGTGCAAGGCCCCCTACGGCCCCAACGCCGAGCCGTGGAAGACATGGATGATCCTCCACAACCTCGAAACCGCCGCCGGGAATCCCGCCGCAGCCGCCGAGGCCCGGGCCAAAGCCATCGCCGCCTACGCCGAAGCCCGCCGCGGCGGCTGGCAGATCACGAATGGAGCCGCCACGCAACTCTGCGGCCTCGTCCGCGCCATCCTCGCCGCCCAGGACCCCGCCACCCCGCCGGACGCCATCCCCGCCGAAGTCCGCGCCCAGCTTCCCGCCCAGGAAGCGCAACTGCGCGAGGAACTCACCGCCTTCACCCGCGACCCCAACGCCCCGCCCTACCTCCGCGCCCTCGCCCCGCCCCTGCTGGCCATCCTCGACGGCTCCCGCGACCCCGCCCTCGCTACCGACCCCGCGCTCGACTTCGACGACGCCGTGGAACTGACCCTGCTGCTGGAGGAGCTCTGACCCGGTCAGGCCCGGGTGCTGCGCGATCGAACCAACCTTTGGGGGCACCCCTTCCCCCAGCGCCGTCCGCCCCGCCTCGCTGACAAAGCCGCCCCTCTCCGCCTCCATTTGGAGGCTAGGGTGTGGACTGAGACCACAGAGGCACCGAGGACACAGAGGAGGAGAAGAATGGAGTGGTTTGCGTGGCGCATCAGCGCGGCTTCGCGAACGAATTGCGGATGGAGTAGAGATGCTTGTCCGTGCGGATGAGCAGGCGGTCGTCGGCGAGGGCGGGTGTGGACATGCACATCGCGCCGTCGAGTTCGTTGCTGTGCAGCAGCTCGAACTTGTCGCTCATGGCCAATGGACGAAGCCTGGCTGTGAGGCAGCGCAATTATGCGCAAATTTCGCGGACGACGTTCCCCTTCGTATCCGTGAGGCGGAAGTCGCGGCCGGCGTGGCGGAAGGTGAGGCGCTCGTGATCGAGGCCAAGCAGGTGGAGCATCGTCGCATGAAGGTCCACGATGGGGACTTTGCCTTCGACGGCTTCGTAGCCGTAATCGTCGCTCGCGCCGTAGCTGAGGCCCGGCTTCACGCCGCCGCCGGCCATCCAGAGCGAAAATGCGCCGACATTATGATCGCGACCCTCGCTACCCTCGGCGTGGGGCGTGCGGCCAAATTCACCGGTCCACACGACGAGCGTGTCTTTCAAGAGCCCGCGCGCGGCGAGGTCGGTGAGCAGGCCGTGCAGCGGCGTATCCACGGCGGCGGCGCTGCTGCGGAGATTGGCGTTGAGGTTGAAATGATGATCCCAGTTGCCGTGCGTGACCTCCACGAAGCGCACGCCGGCCTCGACGAGCTGGCGCGCGAGCAGGCATTTGCGGCCAAAGTCCTCGGTCGTGGGATTGCCGATGCCGTAGAGCTGCTTCGTCGCGACGCTCTCGCGGTCGAGGTTCATCACACCGGGAAGCTCCGTCTGCATCCGGAACGCCAGCTCCAGCGACTCGATCGCGCCCTCGATCTCTGGGTTCACGCGATCGCGCGCAAGCTGTGCGCGGTTCACGGCCTGCGCAAAATCCAACTCCGCGCGCTGCTCGTCGCCGCTCTGGCGCGGGCGGAGGTTGGCGACATCCGCCCCGGCGATGGCGCGCCCGTCCGTCCCGATGCGCGTGCCCTGGTAGATCGCGGGCAGAAACGCGCTGCCGTAATTTTGCACTCCGCCGAATCCGCCCGGCGGCGTGATGCTCACAAAGCCCGGCAGATTCTCATTCAGCGAGCCGAGCCCGTAGAGCGACCAGGCGCCGAGCGAGGGACGCACAAACTGCGACGAGCCGGTGTGCAATTTCAAATATGCCTGCGGATGCGCGGGCAGATCGGTCTGCATCGAACGCACGACACACAGCTCGTCGGCCTTTTTCGCGAGCGCCGGAAACAGCTCCGACATCCACTGCCCGCTCGCGCCGTGCTGCGTGAACTTGAACGTCGAACCGAGCAGCCGCGTGCCGGGCCGCGGGCCGGGTTTGCCGCTGTCTGCATTCAGCTTCGGCTTGTAGTCGAGCGTGTCCACGTGCGACGGCGCGCCCCTCATGCAGAGGAAAATCACACGCTTCGCCCGCGCGGGATGATGCACCGGCTTGGGCGCGAGCGGCGATGCCGCACGGGCCGCGAGGCCGGAAAATGCGAGCCAGCCGAAGCCGCCGCCCATGAGCCGCAACGCGTCGCGGCGGGTGAAAATCGGCGTGATGTGCGAGCAGAGTGGAGAGTTCATCGGTTCATGCGGAATGGCGCGCTGGTGAAAAGTCCGCGTGCGATAGCAGGCCATGCGGTGGCGGGTTTGCGCGCGAGAAGGGCTTTCGCCGCCGCAGTCTCGGCAGCCTCGGGCGCGCGCCCGAGCGTGAGCCAGCAGGCGTGCGCAAAGCGTTCGTCAAAATGCGCGGCAGCATCGCCGGGATACGCGGCGAGCACACGGGCGGCGAGACGCCCGCTCTGCTGCGTGACGAATTCGCTGTTCATCAGGAAGAGTGACTGTGCGGGGACATTCGTAACCTCGCGCGCGCCACGCACGGCGGAGGCATCGGGAAGGTCGAACACCGAAAGCGCCTCGGGCGGGACGCTGCGCGCTGCGGGCAGGTAAAGGCTGCGGCCGTTGTGCATGGCCTGCGAAGCCTGCTCGTCGGTGATCACATTGTTGCGCGGCCCGCCGACCGGGCCGTCGCCCGCCTTTGCGATGAGGGAGACCGGCGGCTTGAGATCGAGCGAGCCCGATGCCGCGAGCATCGCGTCACGGATGGATTCCGCATCGAGACGACGCGGCGAATGCCGCCACAGCAGCGCGTTCTCGGGGTCTGCGGCGAAGCGCGCGTCATCGTGCGTCGCGGCGAGCTGGTAGGTGCGGCTGAGCACGATCTGGCGGATGAGCCGCTTCAGCGACCAGCCGTCGGCGGTGAAGCGCTTCGCGAGAGAATCCAGCAGCTCGGGATGCGACGGACGCTCGCCAGTCGTGCCGAAGTTATCCGTGCTCGCGACGAGCCCGCGCCCGAACAGCCAGTGCCACGCGCGGTTCACGATGACGCGCGAAGTCAGCGGATTCCCGGGCGAGGTCAGCCACTGCGCGAGTTGCAGGCGACCGCTCGTGTCGGGCGGAATTTCCGGAGCGGTCGCGAGCAGCGCGGGCATTCCGCGCGGCACGGGGTCGCCGGCCTTTGCGATGTCGCCGCGCCCGAAGAGCGGGCTGTCGCCGATGATCTCGAATCCGCTCGTGCGCTGGCCGCGCGACGGCCCGCGGCGCGTGGTGGTCGCCGTGAGCGGCTTGTCCGCGACGCCCATCGTGAGCGCCTTCGGACGACCGTCGGACTCGTAGTTCGAGAGTTCCGCCTCGAGTTCCGCCTTTTGCGTAAAGAGCCGAACGATGTCGAAGGCGTTCATGCCGCCCTGCATGTTGCGCTCGCGGTTCGGATTATTCGGCGCGCGGTCAGCGAGGATCTTCGCGAGCTGCGCGGAAAGATCCTCCATGCGCGCAGTCTTGCCCTTGAATTTCTCCGCCGCCATCGGCGCGGCGACGATGGGGACGCGTGCCTCCGCGGGCAACTCGACGAGCCGCGAGAGATTGCGCCCCTGCACGCCGCCCGGTGTGCCGAAGCGCGTGTCTGTCGAGAGGAAGATGCCCGCCAGCGCCGTGTAGTCGCGCTGCGAGACGGGATCGAACTTGTGATCGTGGCAGCGTGCGCAGCCCACGGTGAGACCGAGGAATGCCTGGCCCACGCTGTCCGCCTGCTCATCCGCGAGGTCCACCGCGAACTGCCGCGGATTCGTTTCGTTGAGCGACTTCGCGCCCACGGCGAGAAAACCCGTGGCGACGAGCTGTTCCGCGCGCTGGCGCGCATCCGCCGCGGGCAGCAGGTCGCCGGCGAGCTGCTCCTGCGCGAAACGGTCGAACGGCTTGTCTTCATTCAGCGCGGCCACGACGTAATCGCGATACCGCCACGCATTCGGAAAGGTCACATTCACATCACGGCCCGAGGATTCCGCATAACGCGCGACGTCGAGCCAATGCCGCCCCCAGTGCTCGCCGAAACGCGGCGAGGCCAGCAGCCGGTCCACGATTTTCTCAAACGCAGCCGGAGACTGATCCGTGAGAAATGCGCGCAGTTCATCCGGCGAAGGCGGCAGGCCGGTGAGATCGAAATAGACGCGGCGCAGCAGCGTTGCCTTGTCCGCATCGCCGACCGGGCTCAGCCCCTTTTCCTCCAGCGCCGCGAGCACAAAGTGGTCGATGTCGCCCCGCGGCCAGGCAGCGTCCTTCACGGTCGGCGGTGCGGATGCCTTCGGCGGCTGAAACGCCCACCAATTCTTTGCAGCGGAGGTGTCGTATTTTTTCGCGATCGGCGGCGCGCTGCCGGTGCGCGGATCGGGCGCACCCATTTTCACCCACTGCTCGAAGTCGCGAATCACCGCATCCGGCAGCTTACCGCCCGCTTTCTTCGGCGGCATCGCGAGGTCGGAATCCTGGTAGCGGATCGCCGTGATGAGCGCGCTTTTCTCCGCGTCGCCCGGAATGACAACCTGGCCGTTGTCGCCGCCGCGGCGCAGCCCGTCGCGCGTGTCGAGCGTCAGGCCGCCCTTGATTTTTTCCGCCTTCGCCGAGTGGCAGTCGTAACATTTCTCCACGAGCATGGGCCGGATGTGCTTTTCAAAAAAAGCCGTCTCCTCCGCCGTGGGCGGCTCTGCCGCGTGCGTGGCGACAGCGAGCAGCGCGAGAATGACGGGCGTTGCTTTCATGGGGTGCTCACCGGGTCATACGCGTCCACGGAATTCAGGCGCACGCGATAGAATCTCTTTGTCCAAGGCGCGCTGAGCGTTTGCGGCGTGGAGTAGCCCGCCCCGAGGACGTTGGTCGCGGCGTTCGACCAACTGCTCGTAAAATCCGGATTCTGCTCCACGGTGTAGCGTCCTCCTTCGACCGAAGACCACACGAGCGTGACCTGCCCGCCACCCGCGGTCGTGTGATTGAAGTCCGTGACCTGGAGCGCTGCCTTTTCACCGCCCTCGTAAGTGGTGACATTCGGCGCTTCCACGGCGGTGAAGCCAACCGTCGCTGCCGCGCCGTAGTTTCCGCCTTGTTTCACGCCGTAATATTGGCGCCCGATGATGTAGGGGAACGCCGGCGTGCCGTTGGCGTCGATGGTCACGAAGTAGGCATAGGTGCCGCCGGGAAACTCCGGGGTCACGCAGGTGCGGCCATTGTGTCGATCGAGGTCAAACTGCCCCGCGCCCTGCACGTAGCCGCGATCGCCGAGGTGATCGAAGTCCTGCACATACCACCCGAGCGGATAGCTCGTGCTCACCGCCGGACCGTTCAGATTCGTGAGTTGCGTCGGCATCGCGAGCGCCCATTGCGGATAACTCGTGCGACCGGTCACGCTGAGATTGGTGGCGCCGAAGCTCCCGTTGCGCGGAACGTAGCCACTGACCATCCGGCGCACCGCGCTGTTGGGATCGGCGGGGTTTGCAAAACCGTATGGCCCATAGATCGGATAGCCGTCGAAAGACCAGCCGACGATCGGCGAATGCCCCGGCATGGCGGGATTCTCGGTGTAGGTGTGCGTCGCGGCGTTGTAGCTCATGTGATCGCCGAGCGCATAGCGCAGGCCGGAGGGACTGATGTGATGATGATGCTCGCCCGTGAATGGCTGGTGCGCGGCGTCCGGATCGAACGTCGGCCCTTCCGCCAGCGCCGCGTTGCGCTCCCAACTTCCCGTGACGCCCAGGTTGGTCACGTCGGCAGTGCCGTCCCAGTAGAATGCATCGAGCTGATTGTGGATGATGGTGCCATCCACCCAGTAGGCGATCGCTCCGAGCGTGGTTGGATTCTTCACCACCGCCGGCACGGGCACGCGGGGGAAGCGGACGAGCACGTTCATCTTCGACGGCCAACTGAGAAAGAGGTCCGTCTTCGCCGCATCGAAATACCACGGCCCGATGACGTGATAAGGCAGTCCGCTGCTTTGCATATAGACCCAGTTGGCGGACACGCGGAGCGATTGGATGCCTGCGTAGGCCGGTGTCGGCTGGCCGCCTTGGGTCACCGGATGCGGACTCCCCGGTGCATTAAAAGGCACCGGCCATGTGGTGGAACTGATCTGGCTCGCCGCGGTCGCATTCGCCTGCGTCTTGTAGATGCGCGCATAGCCGGAGCCCGAGTAGGTGAGCCACGAATTCTCCAGCGGCGTGCCGAGCGGATTCGCGGGCGCGATGGCGGTGTCGATCTGCGCCCTCAGCGCGGTGTAGTTCGCCTGCTGCGTGCCGTTGAGCGTGCCGAGCAGCAGGTTCGTCTGCTCGTCTCCATCGCCCGAAACGAAATAGAACTCCTCGTGTCCGTCATTAAAGACGATGAGCTTGTAGCCGGCGGCATTGATCACCGCCTTGCCGGACTCGGCGGGGGTGAGCGTGCTGCCGGATTGTTCCGCATAGCCGTAGCGCACGCCGCTATCGGTCTGATTTTGGAGAATGGGCAGGAGGCTTTTTGCATCGATCGGATTCGTTGCAGGCTGGGTGTTCGCGACGTTGATACCGGCGAGTTCCAGGATGGTGGCATAGACATCCACGGCGTTCACCATCGCGCTGCTCTCGCGGTTCGGGGAGACGACATCCGGCCCCGCGATGATCATCGGCACATGCGTGCCGCCCTCGTAGATCGAGTCCTTCGCGTGGCCACTGCTGAACGGTGCCTGGATCACCTGATTCGGCGTGCCGTTGTCGCCGAGGAAGATGATGTCCGTGTTCGCCCGCACCGCCGGGCTCATGCTGCTGAGCAAGCGACCAATCTCCGTGTCCATCGCCTCGACTGCCGCGTTGTAATGCGTGCGTTGGTTGGAGGGGATCGACAATGTGGCCCAACCAGGCACGGTCGTGTCATAGGTGTGCAGGTTGTTCGGCGGTTTGTGAAAGGGCGTGTGCGGCGCGTTGTAGCCCACCCAGGCAAACCACGGCTGCGAGCCGCGTGCGGCGATCCACGCGATGGTGTCATTCGTCGTATCGGTCGTGGCGTAGGTGGTCGTGCCATTGGTGGTGCCGGTGACGCCATTGATCGTCTTGGTCCACGCGGTGTAGGAATTCACCGCGCCATTCAGGCAGCCTGCATAGTGCGGCCAGCCGCCGATGGCGTTCGGATCATTGGCAAAGGTGGAACTCAGAGTGAGATGCCATTTTCCAAACGAAGCGACCGCGTAGCCAAGCGAGGAGTTGGCCGCAAAGGCGCGCGGCAACGTGAACTCCGAGGCGCGCAACTGCCCGTCGCTGGCAGTCGCCGCAGTGGTGACGCCGGTCCGAAACGGCTGCCGTCCGGTGAGCAGACAGGCCCGCGTGGGGGAGCAGGTCGGCTGAGTGTAGGCATTGCGAAACAGGACGCCGCTGGCCTTGAGCGCGTTGATGTTTGGCGTCGGCGGGAGCGCCGCGCCGGGGCTCGTGTTGTAGAGCGAATTGCTGTCAATGCCGTAGTCGTCAGCGATGATGAGCAGGACATTCCGCTGGACCGCGCGCACGGGCGTCAACGCGAAGGCCAGGAAGGCGAGGAGGGAGAATGCGGATTTCATGATGGTGATGGAACCACACGCATCTAAACGGCGCTGAAGCGCCCGCATAAATTCGGGTTTATCTCCTTACCGACGCGACCGCCCGAAGCTAGCGTCCGCGGCATGCGCATCCTGCTCATGGAAGATCAGCCCGCGCTCCTCGCTTCGACCAAAAAGGGGCTCGAGAAGATGGGCTTTGCCGTCGATGCACTTGCGGACGGCGACGCCGCGATGAAGCGCGCCCTCGACACACCCTACGACGCGCTCGTGCTCGACATCATGGTCCCAGGTCGCGACGGACTCAGCATCCTGCGGGCGCTACGCGAGAAGCGGAATGCAGTGCCCGTGATCCTGCTCACGGCTCGTGCCGCTCTCCCGGAAAAAATCGAGGGGCTAAATCTTGGCGCGGACGATTACCTCACGAAGCCTTTTTTCATCGAGGAACTCGCCGCGCGACTGCGCACCGTGGTGCGCCGCCATGCGGGTGAACCCGCGCACCTTTTGCGCGTAGCTGACCTCTCCCTCGACCTGCTCGCCCGCAAGGCCACGCGCGGTGACGAAGCGCTGGAATTGTCGGTGCGCGAGTTCGAGTTGCTCGAGTTTTTCATGCGCGCACCCGGCCGCGTCTTCAGCCGCGTGCAGATTTACGAGCACGTCTGGGGCTACGGCGCGGACATCGAGAGCAATCTCGTGGAAGTCTATGTGCAGCGGCTGCGCGCGAAAATCGACAAGGGCCGCGAGCCGAAACTCCTCCGCACCGTGCGCGGCGCGGGCTACGCGCTGGGCGAATGAAAGGGGCGCGCTCCACTTTCCGCCTGCGGCTGGCGATCCACACGATGCTCGTCGCCGGCGTGCTCGTGACGGCGATCGGCGCAGGTGCGTGGTGGTATGCCCAGCGGCAACTCGCACGACATCTTGACCTGCGTGTCTCCGACGCCGCGCGCAAGCTGTGGACGCAACTCACGCCGCGGCACGGCACGGCCGAAATGAACGAGGCGGCAGGCGCGACCTTTGGCACCGCGGAACTCGGCGACGGCAGAACCGTGGTGCTTGTGCAATCCCACACGGCGGACACTCCCGTGATTTATGCAAGCGCTGCTGCGCCTGCGGAGGGCTTTCGCGATCGTCTGCCGGGCGGCGAGGGCGTCATCACGACACCGGACGACTCCCGCCCGCGCGAACGCACACCGCCCGCACAGCGCGGCAATGTGCTGCGTCCGCAGATGCCGGAGATCCGCGAACCGGTCTTTTTCACCGGCACCACCGCGAAGGGCGAGTGGCGCTACGTCGCGCTGAGCAGCCCGCGGTACACCGTCTTCGTCGGTCTCTCGACCCGCGAGTTTTACGCCGAGGTGCGTCGCGCCGCGTGGAGCTTCGCGGCGGCAGGTGCGGCGGGGCTCTTGCTAGCCGGGTTCGGCGCATGGTGGCTCGCCGGGCGCGCGATGCGGCCGCTGCAGCGCGTGGTGGCCACTGCGGAAAAACTCAGCGCGGCGGAACTCGGCGGACGCATCCCGACGACGGTCAGCGACGATCGGGAATTCGCCCAGCTCATCGCGGTGCTGAATGCGATGATGGAACGACTGCACGCCAGTTTCCAACAGGCCGCGCGCTTCACAGCCGACGCCTCGCACGAATTGAAAACACCGCTCGCGGTGATGCAGGCCGCGCTGCACGACGCGCTGCGCTCCGGCCAGCCGCCACCGGTCGAAGCGCTCCTCGGCGAAGTCTCGCGCCTGAAATCCATCACGCAAAGCCTCCTGCTTCTCTCGCAAGCCGACGCAGGCAAACTTCCTCTCCAGCGCGAGCGCTACGACCTCAGCACCGAACTCGCAGGCATCGCCGAAGACGCTGACGCGCTCTGCGCCGAGGCCGATCTGACATGCGAACACACCATCGCGCCGGGGATCGAAATCGAAGCGGACCGTGCATTGATGCGCCACGTCTTCCGCAACCTCCTCACCAACGCCATCAAATACAACCGCCCCGCCGGCAGCGTCACCATGAGCCTCCGTCGCGAAGGAGACCGCGCCATTTTTTCCATCACCAACACCGGCCCCGGCATCCCGTCGGAAATGCAGCCTCGCCTCTTTGAAAGATTCTTCCGCGCAGACCTCGCACGCCAGTCCGAGGGAACGGGCCTCGGCCTCAATATCGCCGCCGAACTCGCCAAGGCTAATGGTGCCAGAGTCACACTTGAAGAGTCACGTGCCGACCGGACTACGTTGAGCGTAACTACTCACTATTTGGCGGTCGCGTAACGAGTCCACGGCGCATGGACCATTGAGAACGCACCGCACATTCCTCGGTGCAGACCGCCGCTGGACCGTAACGCTTCGCGCCCGAGCGTGATGACGCTGAGTTTGCGGTGCGAGACTGTCGTGCGCAGGGTAAGCGAGTCATTGGTAAGTGATGGGAGTAATCTTTTAGGAGCTAGGGGGCGGGCGCTTCGCGATAGTGCCGATGGCGCCGGACGATGTCCTGGACGTAGCGGCGGGTGTTGGGAAAATCGATCGCGGCGAGCAGATCGTCCGAGCTGGCCTTGTCGCCGAGATCGGTGATGGCGATCCAACGCTCCACGCGGGTGCGGCCGGCGTTGTATTCGGCGAGAGCGAAGGGAATGGGATCGCGCTTTCCTTTCCAGCGGGTGAGCGCACGGGACATGTACCAGGTGCCCACATCGAGATTCGTGCGGGGATCGAAAAGATCGGTGGGCACGAAGGTCTCGATCTTCTCGGCCTTCGCCCAGTCGGCGGCTGCGCCTTCACCCACCTGCATGAGGCCGCGTTCGCCAGCGCCGCCCACTTTTTCGGGATGAAAGGCGCTTTCCCGCCAGACGATCGCCTTGATGAGTTGCGGGTCGATGCCGTGTTTGGCGCCGATATCGTCAATCAGCGTGTCGTAGGCGGAGAAGCGTCCGAGCGCCCGCCATGAGTCGAGGGTGTAGAGCGGGTCGGGCGACCGCCACAGGGCGAGACTCGCCGCGGCCACGATCGCGAGGAGAAAGACGAGGATGAGCCGCTTGAGGAAGCCGAACATGGGGTAGCCGAATCAACCCGCCCCCGCGAAAAACCGCGACATAAATTCCGCGCATCGCGGCAGAGCCGGCGACAAAAGACTTCGCGCGCCGCGTGGTCGCTTTCATCTTCCCGCGATGCCCAAGTTTGCCCGCGTGCTGGTCGATGACTCGGCCGGGAAGTCATTCATCTACGAGCTGCCCGGCGCGGTCGCGGCCACGCTGCTGCCCGGATCGCGGGTGCGCGTGCCGGTGCGGACGCGGACGGCGCTGGCCACGGTGATCGAGCTGCTCGATGAGACAGACGTGCCCGGCGTGAAGGAAATCACCGACGTGGTGAGCGCCGATCCGATCCTCAGCCCGGTGCTGCTCAAGCTCGGTGCGTGGATCGCGGACTACTACTGCTGCTCGATCGAGGCCGCGCTGCGCAGCGTGCTGCCGCAGGTCATTCGCAAGGCGGAGGTGGGGCATAAAACGCAGCTCTTTGCCCGGCTGGCGCGCGAAGTCCCGGCGGAGGAACTCGAGGCGCTGGAGAAGAAGGCGCCGCTCCAGGCGGGGGTGGTGCGGTTTCTCGCGCAAGCGGGCGAGCCGGTGGCGGTGGCGCAGCTCCTGGAGAAGTGCGATGCCACGCACCAGGTCGTGACCGCCCTGGTGAAGAAAGGCTTGCTCGCGACGGAGACGACCCGCGTCGAGCGCGACCCGAGCCAGCACGAGACGTTCGTGGCGGCGGGTCCGCTGGAGTTGAATGCGGAGCAGGGGGCTGTCTTCGCGCGGGTGAAAGCGGCGATCGACGACTCCCCGTCTTTTTCTTCATCTTCATCTTTTTCTGAGCCGACTCCCGGAGATGCGGAAGAGATGAAGATGGAGATGAAGAAAAAGACGAAGGGCGGGCCACGGCCCATTCTCCTCCACGGCGTGACCGGCAGCGGCAAGACCGAGGTCTACCTCCAGGCGATCCAGCTCGTGCTGGAGCGCGGGCAGAGCGCGATCATGCTCGTGCCGGAGATCGCGCTCACGCCGCAGACGGTCGAGCGCTTCAAGTCGCGCTTCGCGGCCACGCGGCATGAGGTGGCGGTGCTGCATTCGCACCTCAGTGAAGGCGAGCGGCATGACGAGTGGCACAAGATCCGCGACGGCCGGGCGCGGATCGTGATCGGCGCGCGGTCGGCGATCTTCGCCCCGTGCGCGGATCTCGGACTCATCGTCGTGGATGAGGAGCACGAGAACTCTTACAAGCAGGAAGAGACCCCGCGCTACCACGGGCGCGACATCGCGGTCCTGCGCGGGAGCATGGAGCGCTGTGCGGTGCTGCTCGGCAGCGCCACGCCTTCGCTGGAGAGCTTTCACAATGCGCAGCTCGGCAAATACGAGCTACTGAAAATGACCACGCGCATCGACGACAAAAAAATGCCTTACATCCGCGTCATCGATCTGCGCATGGAATCGCAAAAGCACGGCGCGATCCTTTCCGAGCGGCTGATCACCGCGATCAATGCGCGGCTCACGAAACGCGAGCAGACGATCCTCTTCCTCAATCGCCGCGGCTTCTCGACCTCGCTCGTCTGCAATGCCTGCGGCCACGTCTGCACCTGCCCGAACTGCTCGGTGGGTCTCACCTTCCACCGCGCGGCCAACCGCATCGTGTGCCACATCTGCGGCTACCAAGCCGTGGCGCCGGGCAAGTGCCCGGAGTGCGCGGCGCCGGGGATCAAGTATTCCGGCACGGGCACCGAGAAGGTGGAGGACGCCGTCTCACGGCTCTTTCCCACCGCCGTGGTGAAGCGCATGGACGCCGACGCCATGCAACGCAAGGAAGCGTATCGCGAAACCCTCGGCGCCTTCCGCACGGGCAAGATCGATATCCTCGTTGGCACGCAGATGATCGCGAAAGGGCTGCACTTTCCGAACGTCACGCTGGTCGGCATCGTCAACGCCGATCTCGGCCTGCACATGCCGGATTTCCGCGCGGGCGAGCGGACCTTTCAGCTCCTCACCCAGGTCGCCGGTCGCGCCGGGCGCGGCGATGTGGAGGGCGAGGTTTTCGTGCAGAGCTACACGCCGTTTCATCCCGCGATCCAGTTTGCGCGGCATCATGACTTCGACGGTTTTTGGGACGCCGAGATCCAGCATCGGAAAGACTACGATCAACCGCCGTTCACGCACCTGGTGCTCATCGTCATCCGCTCCGCGCATCAGGAACGCGGCAGCTTCTCCGCAGAGACGCTGCATCGCCGGCTCGCGGAAAATTTACCGCCCGGCGTCACGCTCGGTGAGCCCGCACCGGCGCCGCTGGAGAAGTCGCACGGCAACTACCGCTTTCACCTCATGCTCCGGTGCCGTGCCGTGCTGCGCCTCAGCCGGCATCTGCGCACCGTGCTGGAGAAGCTCACCTTTCCCGAGGATGTCTTCGTCACCGTGGACGTCGACGCTTACCAACTGCTCTAAGAAAGGGGGCAACAAGTCGGGATGCGGATAGTTGCAGGGCGTTTCTGCGAAACGCCGGGGCGGTTCTGCGGGTGCGGGACCCGGACCGGCGTCTGGCACAGACGCCCTACTTCTACTTTGTTACTGCTTTTCTTCGCTTCTTGCGGGCAGAGGCGGTGGCGGCGGCGCGGGCGGCGTGGCGTGCCCGCAGCTTGCGCAGGACTTGATCGGGGTCGCGGGTTTTGCGCGGGAGGTAGAAGTCCAGCAA
>JANPHH010000194.1:0-6075 GCA_031424375.1 Chthoniobacter sp.
GTCCTCTGGCCCCACGGCGTCCTCTTCCGGAAGGAGGAGGCGGACATGCGCCGCAAGCTCATCGAGGCCGACCTCATCGAGTGCGTCCTCGGCCTCGGCCCGAACCTCTTCTACAACTCGCCCATGGAAGCCTGCGTCGTCGTCTGCCGCACCCAGAAGCCCAAGGCCCGGCGCGGGAAAATCCTCTTCATCAACGCGGTGAACGAAGTCACCCGCGAACGCGCCCAGAGCTTCCTGACCGACGAGCACCTCCAGCGCGTCGTCCGCGCTTATCAGGATTTCAAAGACGAACCCGGCTTCACCCGCGTCGTGCCGATTGAGGAAATCCGGGCGAAGGAAGGCAGCTTGAACATCACGCTCTACATTGGTGCGGAAACGCAGGCGCAAACCGACGCTGCGGCTCAGTCCGCTACGACGGCGCTCCCAGCGGCACTTGCTGGGTGGCTGGAAAGCTCGAAGGCTGTTCGCATTTCACTGGAGCGAATACTGGCCAAACACACCGACTAACATGTATCAGGCGTTTCAACCCCCGCTTTATTGGCAACAGTTCGAGGACCTCACTGAGGGCGTTTTTCCATGCATTTACGGAAACGCCAAACCACAAAAGATTGGGAGGCCTGGCCAATCGCAGAACGGTGTGGACGTTCACGGAAAGTGCCTGCGAACAAAACGCCGCGTTGGAATCCAGTGCAAGCGGATGGACGAGTTGGATGAAAACAACCAACCGTATCCCGGCGGAGGAATTACGGCCAAGCTGCTCAGAGCAGAATACAAAAAAGCTCTGGGATTCACTCCTGGACTGGACGAATGGATTCTTGCGACTACCGCAAAGCGTGACGAGCCGACTCAGCGAGCGGCGCGGCTGCTTGACGAAGAGTCCCAGGCTAGCGGTCGATTCGCCGTCAGCATCTGGTTTTGGGATGATTATGTTTCTGATCTTAACCGCTTCGGTGACCTGCAACGTGAGTATTATCGGGACGTCTTGAACGTGCAAAACTCGTTCGACCTCGACAAGCTGACGCTTGAACTCTACGCCCACGCATTTTCGCGGCCTGCGTTTCAAGATGCGCTGCATGACGAAAATGCCGATGATTTTCTACAAGCAATCAAGGATAGCATTCGTGCGCTGAACACTGGCGAATTGCTCGACCGCGAAACCCGACATGTCATTCGTCGGGCTGTGGGTGGCCGACGCACCATACACGACGACAAATGGCGCAGGGCGTGCGATGCGATTTACCTCCGACTGCAAGAATTGAAGATTGAGTTTCAAAAAGGACTTCAGAATAGCAGCATCAAACAGCAGGGCTACTGCCTGCAAATTCAACCGCAAGTAAAGCAACGCTTGGAGGCCCTACGTTCATCGAGCGTTGCTGACTTGAACGCCGTTTTAATTTTGGCGGGACTCCACACCGTATGACGGCCACTCAGCCAAAGCCTCCTAAGCTGAAGCCCAACCCCGCATGGGCCAAGCTCCCGCTCTTCGACCGCACGGGGTGGAAGCGCATGGCGTTTGGGGAGTTTGCGGAGAGCATCGGGGAGCGGGCGGAGCCGAGGGATGCGCAGGAGGAGATTTATGTGGGGCTGGAGCATCTGGACTCTCAGTGCCTGCACATCCGGCGCTGCGGGAAGGGCAGCGATGTCATCGGGGGCAAGCTGCGCTTTCGGAAGGGCGACATCATCTTTGGCAAACGCCGCGCCTATCAGCGGAAGCTGGCCGTGGCGGAGTTCGGCGGCATCTGCTCCGCTCATGCCATGGTCATTCGGGCCAGGCCGGACAAGGTGCTGCCGGAGTTCCTGCCCTTCCTCATGATGAGCGACCGCTTCATGAACCGCGCCGTCGAGATTTCCGTCGGCTCGCTCTCGCCCACCATCAACTGGACCACTCTCAAGCTGGAGACCTTCGACCTCCCGCCGCTCGACCAGCAGCGCCGCATCGCGGAAATCCTCTGGGCGGTGGATGAAGATGAGCAATCCAAGCACTCGCTGGCAAGTGCTGCTGATGCTCTCCAAACGGCGGAGATTGAAGCCTTGCTAGACGATCTCTCGGCTGGGCCTTGCAAAGCCCTTGATTGCGTGTTGACGGGAAGTCCAGAAAGCGGGAGTTCTGCGCCGCCAAGTCCGACTGAAACTGGGCATTATGTCCTGTCTCTCGCCGCGCTTACCAAGGCCGGCTATTTGCAGGGTAACCTGAAGCCCATTCCACCAACCAAGGCGATGTTGGATTGTCGTTTGAGCAAGGATGATTTCCTCATCTCTCGATCGAATACTCAGGAACTGGTTGGTCTCGTGGGCATCTTCGATGAAGAGCGAGAAGACGTTTCCTTCCCGGATACAATGATGCGGCTTCCTGTCGATGAGTCGATCGTCAGTAAGCGGTTCCTTCAGATCGTGCTTCAATCCAGCCGTGGCCGCCTACACATGATGCGCACTGCTGCTGGAACGAGTAACAGCATGAAGAAGATCAACCGCCGGTCCCTCAACACCTTCAAAGTTCCCGTTCCGTCGAGGAGCGTTCAAGCCGCTGTGATCGCCAAGATCGAAAAGATTCGGGGCCTCTGCATATCTGCACATGAAGCGTGTTCTCGCTCAATGCACCTCAAGACAGATTTGATTCAATCATTCACTTCCTAAACCGCATGAGCTTCACCGAATCCAACGGCCACCTCTTATGCTAGAACGCATCGAAGAAATACAAGGTATCGGTCTGCTCCATGACGCAAACGGTAAGCCTTTCAAATGGCAGAAGGCCACGGTGCTTTATGCGGACAACGGACGTGGAAAATCTACGCTGGCGACCATCCTCAGATCTGTCGGTGCGAACGACCCCGTGCCAATCGTCGAGCGCAAAACGATTGATGGGATCTTGCCGCCAAAGGTGACTCTTCAATTCCCAAGCGGTCACAAGGTGAACTTCGATGGCACCAAGTGGTCCGAAGCACGCCCGGAATTTTTGGTCTTCGATGCAGACTTTGTGGAGAAGAATGTTCATTCGGGCGGCGTGGTGAACACAGGCCATCGAAAGAACCTGCTTCAGTTTGCGCTCGGGCAGAAAGCGGTGACAGCACGGCTTGCCGAGGAAAAGGCAACCATTGATGCCCGCAATGCTGCGGACGAGGTGCAAAAGGTAATCGGGCAGTTGAGCGGCCACCACGAAGGCATGTCGCTCGCAGATTTTGAGAAGCTCACCAGCGTCGCCGATGCGGACAATCAAATTGAAGGCTTGGAGAAGCGGATTGTCGCTGCGCGTAGCAGCGCATTACTGCTGAAGCGTGCCGTCCCTGCCCTCGTCCCCATTCCGATTCTTGAGATCGCGTCAGTTTTTGAAGTGTTGGGAATTACGATCGAGAGCGTAGAGGATGATGCCGAGGCCACAGTCCGGGCACACGTCGCGAAACTCGGTAAGCCGGGTGCCGAAGCCTGGTTGAGTCAGGGGCAGGTTTTTGACGAAGGTGAGGTTTGCCCTTATTGCGCCCAGCCGACCTCGGGTTTGGATTTGATCCGGGCTTACAGAACCCACTTCAATGCCGCCTACGCCAACCTGAAAGCAAAAGTTTCCGCTCTGGATAAGATGATTTCAGGACTCGCGAGTGATTCAATTGTCACGGACTTCGCTCATCGCGTTACTACCGCAGCCTCTGCTGCGAACGCGTGGAGTGACCAGGTTGCCATACCGGAGATTCGATTTGAAACGGATGCCGCGCAGGTGAAGCTAGCAGAAATCCGTGAATCTTTGTTGGCGCTCGTCTTGCAGAAACAAGCGAATCCCACCACAGCGATTGGAACAGTCGATGATAGTGAGAAGGTAAAACGGCTCTGGGGAGAAATTGCCTCTTTGATGAACCAGGCAAACACGGTGACTGGTGAGGCAAAGCTCGCGATCGACCAGTTTCGTCAAAAGCTGGCCACAGAGGACGTTCAGCAGCTTTCTGCCCAGCAGAAGAAGCTAGAGCTCTCGAAGAAGAGGCATGCGCCAACGGTGGTCGCCCTGATAGCTGACTTGGCTGCTGCTCGCACGGGATCAACATCGGCTGAGACTGCCAAGGACACGGCGCGTTCCGCGCTGGATACGCTGATGAAGCAAACCCTCAAGGATTATCAAAAGTCCATCAACGCCCTGCTTGCCAAGTTTGGCGCATCGTTTCAGATCGAAGCGATGGACGCGAATTTTCGTGGGGGGGCGCCTCGTAGCGAGTGTGGCCTCGCGCTTCGTGGTAAATCCGTCCCACTCGAAGGAGGTCCACCGTCATTTGGGACGGCATTGAGCGAGGGCGATAAACGAACCCTGGCCTTCTCTTTCTTCGTCGCAAGCACCTTGGCTGACGCCAAGCTCAACACCCGGATTGTTGTGGTGGATGATCCGATGTGTAGCTTGGACTTGAACCGCAAACAGCATACCCGCACCGTGCTCAAGGATATTTGCGGCAAGGCAGAGCAACTCGTTGTTCTGGCTCACGACATCTATTTCGTTCGGGACGTTCGTGATGAGCTTATTCCAAAGGATGGTTCATATTCGGTAGCGGTTCTTGGGCTGCGCTATGCAGCCAAGGGCTACACGGATTTCGACAAGCTAGATGTCGATAAAGAGTGCCAGTCGCCGTATTTCCATCGTCACGGCCTCTTGGTCGATTTTGTCATCAACGGCAATGGCGAACCTCGGCAAGTAGCGGAGGCCATAAGACCCTTGCTTGAGGGGTATCTGCACAGGCGATTCCCGGGTTTAATCCCAAGCGATTTGATGTTTGGCCAAGTCGTGGCATTTATCGCCGCCGCCGTGGCACCATCACCCATCTGTCACGCCCAGAGCCTCGTGACCGAACTGAACGAGATCAACACTTACGCTGGACAGTTTCATCACGACACCAATCCGGGAAATGCAGACAAGGTGCAGATCATCACGAGTGAACTAAGCACATTCGCAACTCGGGCACTTGCGGTGATTCATAAGGGCAACATATGAGCTTCACCGAATCCAACACCGTCGAGCAGATGATCCTCGACGCCGCGACCAGCCTCGGCAGCGGCGCGGGCAGTTCCGTGCTGCGCGAGGACCCGCCTTCGGGCTGGGGCGGTTCGTTGGGCGAGGAGCTCAAGCCATCGCGCTGGACCTACGTGGCGGCGACGGCGCTGCCGCGTCAGCCGGGCGAGGTGATGGTGGAGCCGTGGGTGCGGGAGGCGCTCATCGCCCTGAATCCCGAGATCGCCGCGCAGCCGGATCGGGCGGACGAGGTGATCTATGCGCTGCGGGCCATCCTGCTCTCCGTGCAGGGCGACGGGCTGGTGCGGGCGAACGAGAACTTCATGGCCTGGCTGCGCGGGGAGAAGACGATGCCCTTTGGCCCGAACGGCGAGCATGTGGCGGTGCGGTTGGTGGATTTCACCCAGCCCGCGAAGAACCGGCTGACGGTGACGAACCAGTGGACCTACCAGACGGGCAGCGTGGTGAAGCGCTTCGACGTGGTGTTTCTGGTGAACGGTCTGCCGCTGGTGATCGGCGAGGCGAAGACGCCGACGCGCAGCGCGGTGACGTGGTTCGACGGGGCGTATCAGGTGAACGAGATCTACGAGAAGGAGATCCCGGCCATGTTTGTGCCGAATGTGTTCTCCTTTGCCACGGAAGGCCGCCTGCTGCGCTACGGCAGCATCCGCATGCCCATCGACCTCTGGGGGCCGTGGCGCGATGAGGAGCATCAGGACGAGGGCAATCTGGGCCATGTGCGCACGACGGTGGAGGGCCTGATGCGGCCCGGCGTGGTGCTGGACATCCTGCAAAACTTCACCCTTTTCGCCACGGACAAGAAGCACCGGCGCATCAAGGTGATCTGCCGCTACCAGCAATACGAGACGACGAACAAGATAGTGGCCCGCGTGGTGGCCGGGTATCCGAAGAAGGGCCTCATCTGGCATTTCCAGGGCAGCGGCAAGAGCCTGCTGATGGTCTTCGCCGCGCAGAAGCTGCGGATGCACCCGAGGCTGGGCAATCCCACGGTGCTGATCGTGGTGGACCGCATCGACCTCGACACGCAGATCACCGCCACTTTCAACGCGGCGGATGTGGCGAACATGGTGGGCGTG
>JANPHH010000195.1:0-20729 GCA_031424375.1 Chthoniobacter sp.
GCCACCGCCATCTCCTGCTGCTCCGGCCGGTATTCGAAGTTCTTCGCCTGCGCCATCAGCCCGCCCTCGCCAAACATCGCCCGCACTCGTTCGGGAATGGATTCTGCAAAGGCTTCAGCGGGCGCGATCATCCTGCGGAAGCCGCGCCGCCGCGCCGCGTCTTCGGCCGTCACCAGCAGCCGCGCGCCGATTCCCCGGCCCTGCAAGTCCGGCCGCACCGCCACCTGCCGCATCTGCACCGTCTCGGCATCCAGCGGTTGAAGCAGCAGGGTCGCCACCACTTCCCCGCCGCGCATCCCGACGAGATGCACGCATCCCGCCTCGCGCTCCATCTCCTCCGACGTGAAGCTCAACCCCAACGGCCGCCGCAGCACCGCTTCGCGCAAAGCGAGTTCGGCGGCGTATTCCTCGGCGGCGGGAGTGATTTCGCGGAACTGGATGGCAGTGGGGTCGGGCACGCCCGGACCGTAGTCGCGCCGCCGGTCGCGGAGCAATCACCCGCGGAGTTTGCGCTTGCCTCGCCCCGCGGTCCCGCGAGGCTCTCGCCACTCCTCATGCGCTCGATCCTGACTCAGGCATTCGCGGGGCATCCCGCCCGACGCGGGAGCGTTTGGCTGTGCCTCTTCCTCGCGACGACTGCCGCGCGAGCCGTGGATCTCGAACCGGCGCGGCTGCTGCTCCTCGGCGGGAATTACGCGGAGGTCATCGCCACTGCGACCACGGGAGCGAAAGAGCAGCCCAGCAATGCAGAGTGGCCGCTGCTGCTCGGTGAGGTGCTGGGGAAAGTGGGGCGGTATCCGGAAGCAGCGGAGGTTTTGAAAAAGGCGGGACGCGACTTCCCCCTCGATCTGCGGCTGCGCTATGCGGCGTGGCAGGCAGCACGCGAGGCGGGGCAGACAAAGGACGCGGAAGCTCATTTCACCGAGATCGAGCGACTGGCCACGGTGCGCCTGTGGGCCTACCGCACGCCGCCCGAGCGCGTGGTGCTCGGGCGGGTGGCGCTGCTCTTTGGCAGCGATGCCAAGGCGGTGCTCGATCAGTTTTACGATCCGCTGCGCAAGGCGCTGCCGGAGTTTCGCGAAAGCTACCTCGCCGCGGGTGAGCTGGCGCTGGAGAAGAATGACTTCGCGCTCGCGGCAAAGAGCTATCAGGCGGCGGTGAAGAAGTTTCCGGAAGACGCGGAGGTGTGGTTCGGGCTGGCACGGGCGTATGAACCGAGCGACACGGAAGCCGCGATCGAGGCGGTGACGAAAACGCTGGAGTTCAACCCGCACCATGAAGGCGCGTGGCTGCTGCTCGCGAATCATCGCATCGACACCGAGGAATACGCCGAGTCGGACAAAGCGCTTGCCGAGGCGCTGAAGACCAATCCTCATTCGCCCGAAGCCCATGCGCTCCGCGCCGTGCTCGCGCATCTTCGCAATGATCCGAAGACCGAGACGGCTGCGCGCGCGGAGGCGCTGAAGTTTTGGAAAGACAATCCCACCGTGCCGCACCTGACCGGCCTCAAGCTCTCGCGGAAATACCGCTTCGCAGAAGGAGCGGCTTTGCAGCGGGAGGCGCTGAAGTTTGACCCGAAATATCTCCCCGCGAAATCGCAGCTCGCGAACGATCTGCTGCGGCTCGGGCAGGACGACGAAGGCTGGAAGCTCGCCGAGGAAGTGCATGAGGCGGACGGTTACGACGTGGTCGCTTTCAATCTCACCTCGCTGCGCGATGTGCTGGCAAAATTTCGTACGCTAAAGAGTGAGCACTTCACGGTGCGCATGGACCCGCGCGAGGCGGATATCTACGGCGCCGAGACGCTCGACCTGCTGGAGAAGGCCCACGCCACGCTGGTGAAAAAATACGGAATGCAGCTCCGCGAGCAGACGATCGTGGAGATCTTTCCGGATCAAAAAGACTTTGCGATCCGGACCTTCGGACTGCCCGGCGGCGCGGGGTATCTCGGCGTTTGTTTCGGTCGCGTGATCACGGCGAACAGCCCCGCTTCACGCCCAGGATCGCCATCGAACTGGCAGGCGATTCTCTGGCATGAATTCGCGCACGTCGTGACGCTGACCATGACGAAGAACAAGATGCCGCGCTGGCTGAGCGAAGGCATCAGCGTCTCGGAGGAGCGCCAGCAGCGCGGTTCGTGGGGCGAGCAGATGAAGCCGCGTTACCGGGCGATGATTCTCGGCGAAGATCTGACGCCGGTGAGCCAGCTCAGTCGCGCCTTCCTCCAGCCGAAGACGCCGGCACACATCGGCTTCGCGTATTACGAGTCGTCGCTGGTCGTCGACTGGCTGCTCCAGCGCTGGGGCTTGGAGAAAATGAAAGCCCTCCTCGCCGATCTCGGCCGCGGCACCGAGATCAACGCCGCGCTGGCCGCGCAATATCTGCCCGTCGCGCAGCTCGATGCGGAGTTCGCGACGCACGCGCAGCAGCTCGCAAAAAACACCGGCCCGAAACTCGACTGGACGCCGCCGAAACCCGCCGAGGTGGCCAGCGACAAAGCGGTCACCGATTTCCTCACGAAGAATCCCGACAACTACGCCGCGCTGCTCGAAACCGCCCGCCGGCTGATCCGCGCCAAAAAGTGGGCCGAAGCGAAACCGCCGCTGCTCAAGCTGGTGGAAAACTATCACGACCAGCGCGACGCGGATGGCGCCTACCGGATGCTTGCCCACGTGCAGAGCGAACTCGGCGAAACGGACGCCGAACTAGCGACGCTCACCAAACTGGCGGATCTCGCGGCTGACGCCACGGAAGCCTTCGAGCGACTGATGGAACGTCACGCCGCGCGGCAGGAGTGGGCGAAGGTGCTCGACTACTCCGCACGCTACCAGGCTGTCGACCCGCTGCGCTCCGAGCCGCATCGCTACGAAGCCGAAGCCGCCGAGGCGCTGAAGAAAACGCCGCAAGCCATCGCGGCGTATCGCACGGTAATCCAACTCGGCCCGAACGATCCCGCCGGCACCCACTACCACCTCGCCCGGCTACTGCACTCGACCGGCGACCCGGCGGCGAAGCGCGAGATCCTGCTCGCGCTGGAGGAAGCGCCACGGTTCCGCGACGCGCACGAACTGCTGCTCGAAATCACCACCGCAGCGGAGAGCAAACGATGAGCACGCAATGCGATCCAATCGCCCAATTCAATCCTTTCGATTCAATCGCCCATTCGCCAAATCGAGTCACGGGCAGGTCGATTGGGAGATTGGGCGATGGAATTGTGTGATCGAATTGACCGATTGAATCGTTAGCGTTCCCCGTCCCGGCGATGATCACAAAAACCAAACCCCGCACCTTCCTCCTGACCCTCGCGCTCCTCCTCGCGCTAGGCGCCTGGATTTTCGCCCAGACGACCGCCCGCGAAGCGATGCAGCACACGGAAGAAACGCCGGAGTGGAAGAACCCGACGGGCTTCGAGAAGGATGTCTTCACCTTCTGCCGCGTGCGTTACTCGTCGCACTCCGGATACCGCCGCCGAGGCGGCGGCGCGGGGCAGTGGCAGACGGACTACCCGGATGCGGACCTGAATTTTTCCTACCGCCTGCAGCAGATGACTTCGATGAAGGTCGATCCGAACTGCCGCGTGATCGAGATCAACGACCCGGAGCTTTTCCGCTATCCGTTCATTTACATCGTCGAGCCCGGCCGGCTGGCTTTCACGGATGAGGAGGTGCCGATTCTCCGGCGTTACCTGCTCGGCGGCGGGTTTCTGATGTTCGACGACTTTTGGGGCGAGGATGAATGGGACAACGTCGAGAACGAGATGAAGCGCGTCTTTCCCGAGCGGAGCTTCACCGACCTGCCGCGCACGCACGCGGTGTTTCATTGCGTCTTCGACCTGCCGGACGACCTCAATCTGCAATGCCCGAACGTGCAGCTCGGCACGGAGAGCCAGTTTTACGGGATCACCTCGGAAGTGCGCGACGGCTCCGATCCCGCGACGCACATCCGCGGCATCGCCGATGACAAAGGCCGGTTGATGGTCATCGCCACGCACAACACCGACAACGGCGACGGCTGGGAGCGCGAGGGGGAGAACCAGTATTACTTCAAGGAGTTCTCGGAGAAGAAAAGCTACCCGCTCGGAATCAATATCGTTTTCTACGTGATGACGCACTGAGCGGCGGTGCGGGAAATCACCACCGCGTGTCATCCGGAGGATCCAAACACGCGGGTGTGATTTTCGGGGCGGGATGAACCGGCGGGCGGACAAGGAGCGGCGAACTCCAGTTCGCCGAAGAACCGCGCGGCGCGGGAAGCGTCCACGCTATTGAAGTGGCGCGTTGCGCGACGGGTGGCTTGGCGAAGTGGACTTCGCCCCTCCTTGGGAGCGGGCGACTCCGAATGGCTTTGTAAATCCGGCAGGTTCATTGGCAGCAGCCTGTCATCCCGACCAGCTTGCAACCTCCAGCAGCCTGTCATCCCGAGCGGAATGGAGGGAGCCTAAGCGACCAGAATGAAGTCGAGGGACCTCGGAGTGCAGAACGATCCATGATCCTCCGCAGGCCGAGGTCCCTCGGCTTCGTTACACTCCGCTCGGGATGACAGGTGTTGTAAATGGTTCCCATCGAATCGACGCGGGGAACTCTTCGTCTTTTTCTTCATCTTCGTCTTCGTCCCTCCGAATGCAGAAGTAGATGAAGATGAAGAAAGAGACGAAGAGCAAAACCTCCGCGGTATGACACGCACTGACCAAAAAGCTGTTGACGCTCCCCGGCGTGCTCCATAGCTTCCGCCCACTTTCATCAAGAGTGACCGAGGGACTGGCCCGCTGACGTCACGGCAACCGCTTGGGGGAAGTTGATCGTTGAGGGTTGAGAGTTGAGTGGCCGGACAGTGTTCCGCCTCTCAACTTTCAACTTTCAACCCTCAACTCTCTCCAAGGACCAGGTGCCAAAACCAGCCTCGCGCAAGCGGGGGCCGATGAGAGAGAAGTTTGCACGTCTCGCGACCGCCAGCTTCCCCCTCGTCCCGGTCGACTCGGAGCACTCTCGGTGAAGGAGAACATGCCATGGACAAACCCACGCCCTTCTTCTCAAACCTCAAATGCCGCGAGTGCGGCCGCCTCTATCCCAAGCAGGCGATCCACGTCTGCGACTTCGACTTCGGCCCGCTCGAAGCGGCCTACGACTACGACGCGATCAAGGCGGCCGTAAGCCGCGACATCTTCCGCAGCCGCACGCGCCGCATGTGGCGCTACCGCGAGCTGCTCCCGATCGATGGCGAGCCGACCATCGGCACGCAGTGCGGCTTCACCCCGCTGGTGAAGGCCGATCGCCTCGCCGCGAAGCTCGGAATCAAAACGCTCTACATCAAGAACGACACGGTGAACTACCCCACGCTGTCGTTTAAGGATCGCGTTGTCTCAGTGGCGCTGAACCGCGCGGTGGAACTCGGCTTCAAGACCGTCGCCTGCGCCTCGACCGGCAACCTCGCGAACTCCGTGGCCGCCAACGCCGCGGCCGCTGGATTGAAAAGCTACGTGCTCATTCCCGCCGATCTCGAGCAGGGCAAGGTGCTCGGCTCGCTCGTTTATGGCACCAACGTGATCGGCATCCACGGCGCCTACGATCAGGTCAATCGACTCTGCTCCGAAATCGCCGGGAAATACGGCTGGGGCTTCGTGAATGTGAACCTGCGGCCGTATTACGCCGAGGGTTCGAAGACGATGGGCTTCGAAATTTGCGATCAGCTCGACTGGCAAATCCCGCGTCACACTGTGGTGCCGATGGCCAGCGGCTCGCTGCTCACGAAGATCAAGAAGAGCTACGACGAGTTCGTGAAAATCGGCATCGTCGAGCAGACCCCGTTTAGCATCTACGGCGCGCAGGCGACCGGGTGCGCTCCGATTTCCCACGCGATGAAAAAAGGCACTGACATCGTCAAGCCGGTGTCGAAGCCCGACACGATCGTGAAGTCCCTCGCGATCGGCACGCCCGCCGATGGCTACTACGCGATTCACGCGATGAAAGAAACCGGCGGCTGCGCCGAAGACTGCACCGACGAGGAAGTCGTCGAGGGCATCAAGATGCTCGCCGAGTATGCCGGCATCTTTGCTGAAACCGCAGGTGGCGTGACCGTCTCCTGCGCCCGAAAACTCATCGAGAGCGGGAAGATTCCGCGCGACGAGGAAGTGGTGCTCTGCATCACCGGCCACGGTCTGAAAACGCAGGAAGCCGTGACCGGCAAATGCGGTGCGCTGCGCGAGATCAAGCCGAGCCTGCGCGAATTTGAAGAGCAGATTTACGCAAAAGACATGGCCGCCGTCGAAGCCGCTGCCGCTCACACTTCCTAAATCCTAAATCTAAAATTATAAATTCCCCATGGCCTCCGTCCGCATCCCCACCCCACTCCGCAAGCTCACCAACGAACTCGAAGTCGTCGAAGCCGGCGGCGACACCATTGCCCAAATCCTCGAGAGCCTCGACAAAGCCTTCCCCGGCTTGAAAGAGCGCATCTGCGACGAGGAAGGCAACGTCCGCCGCTTCGTGAATGTCTTCGTCAACGACGAGGACATCCGCTTCCTCGACGAGAAGAACACCCCGGTGAAACCGACCGACGAAATCAGCATCGTCCCCGCGATCGCGGGAGGGTAGGCGCTGTGCGAGTTGAGAGTGGAAAGTTGAGAGTTGAGTGGCGCCGCTGCTCGTTCGACGCTCGATCCAGCTTTTGCGCCTCTCAACTCTTAACCCTCAACTCTCAACTTTCCGCCCAATGCAAACGACCCGCCTCTGGCTCATGGTTCCCACGAAGTTCATCACCCGCCCTATCCTCTGGGAGCTGGGAAAGAACTTCGCGGTCGTGACGAACGTCCGCCAGGCCAGCGTCACCGACGACATCGGCATCGTCTCCGTCTCGCTCGAAGGCGAACGTGAGGAGATCAAAAAAGCGATCGCATGGCTCGAAGAACTCGGCGTGAAAGTCGAGCCGGTCGAGATCAACACGATCGAGGGCTGACGGGCTCAGCAAAGAGACTCGGGTGGAGCACTCGACCCGAGTGCTGGAGCGGGCGACCCGCCCGGTCCACCGGCAAGATCTCGTGGATTGCGAGAGCAGCACGTCACGGGATGGTTCCGGCGAGCCGCCGAAACCAGCACTCGAGTCGAGTGCCCCCCGCGAGCGCAACTTGCCGAATCCGCGGCATAGGCTAAGTCGTCCGTATGTTTCTCACCGCCTGGCTCGGCGTCGCCCTCTCCCTCCTCGACGGCACCTCCCGCGCTCCGCATCGTCCGGCGCCGGGGCGCAATCCCGTGCTGCTCATCCACGGCATCGCCGACAACTCCGACTGCATGACGCGGATGGCGCTCTACCTCCGCGCCGAAGGCTGGGAAGTCCACACCATCAATCTCACGCCGAACTGGGGCCAGGCCGGCCTCGAGCCACTCGCCGCCACGATCCAGCGTTATGCGGATGCCGAATTGCACGGCCGCAAGTTCGACCTCGTCGGCTTCAGCATGGGCGGACTGGTCAGCCGCTACTACGTGCAGCGGCTCGGCGGGCTCGATCGCATCGAGCGTTTCGTGACCATCTCCGCGCCGCACCATGGCACCGTGCTCGCGCGGCTCATCCCCAATGACGGCTGCCGCGCGATGCGGCCGGGCAGCGAGTTTCTGCGGTGCCTCGACACCGATGCCGACCGGCTGCGGCAGGTGAAGTTCACCTCACTCTACACGCCGTGGGACGCGGTCATCGTCCCGGCCCGCAGTTCCGTGATGCCGCAGGCGCGGAATGTGAAAGTGCCCGTCGGCTCGCACCCCGGCATGATCCTGCGCAAGCCAAGCCTGCGCGCGGTTGCGAGCGCGCTGCGCGCGTAAATCTTCCTCATCCTCTTCCTCTTAATCTTCCTCCCCGTCCCCGCCTACGTTTGAAGGAGGGAGATTACGAGGATGGGAAGAGGATGATTCGGAGCCGTGTCATCCCGCGCCGAATGTGGAAAAACTCGAAGAGCCGAAGATCGCGCGTCCATTCCGACGGCCGAGGTCCCTCGGCTCCGTTACACTCCGCTCGGGATGACAGGCTTTTTTTTCGCGTTTCGATCGGTCGTTCTACGACACCGCCGGCAGAATGATCCCGACCAGGTCGCTGATCTTCACCCGCTCCTGCCGCGCGTCGTCGCGATGGCGCAGCGTCACGGTGTCGAGCAGGTCGGGGCCGTTTTCGCCGATCGAGTCAAAGTCGATCGTCACGCAGAACGGCGTGCCTGCTTCATCCTGCCGCGCGTAGCGTTTGCCGATGCTGCCGCCTTCGTCGTAGTCCGCCGCGACGTGCTTCTTCAGCAGGTCGTAGACGCCGCGCGCTTTGGCCACGAGCTCGGGTTTGTTCTTCAGCAGCGGGAAGACGGCGATCTTGATCGGAGCGATCCGCGGATGGAATCGCATCAGCGTCGCGGTCTCCTTGTTCCCCTTCGCGTCCGTCTTCTCCACCTCGGCGTACGCGAGCGTGAGCACGGCGAGCGCGAGACGATCGAGACCAGCGGAGGGTTCGATGACGTGCGGGACGAAGAAGCCCTTGAGCAACCGTTCGCAAAACAGCGCCGCTTCTTCGCGCGACTTGTTGCGTTCACTCCAATCGTCCAGCACCCCTGCGGTGAATTCGCGGCGCTGCTCGTCGGTCAGCTTCACGGCGGCAGCCCGGAGTTCTTCGTCGAAGACTTCCAGCGGCTTTCCGCTGTGCTTCTGGTGTTGGATGAGGTCGAAGTCCCCGCGCGCCGCGATCCCTTCGAGTTCCTCCGTGCCAAAGGGAAACTTGAACAGAATGTCCACGCAGGCCCGCGCGTAGTGGGCGAGTTCGTCCTTGGTCTGCCAATGGTAATCGAGCACATCGGTGCCGAGGCCAATTCCAGCGTAGTATGCGGTGCGCTGAGCCACCCAATAGCGGTGCCACATTTCCCAGCCCCAGTTCGGCTGCGGTGACGAAAGGTCGGCTCCGTCACCCCACTGGGCGACGCTCCCATGGATGAGCCGGATCGCCTCATCCGGCGGAATGAAAAACTCCAGCTCCATCTGCTCAAACTCCCGCGAACGGAACGTAAAATTCCGTGGCGTGATCTCGTTACGAAAGGCTTTGCCGATTTGCCCGATGCCGAACGGCACCTTCACCCGTGTGCTGTCGACCACGTTCTTGAACTGCACGAAAATTGCCTGCGCCGTCTCGGGTCGCAGGTAGGTCAAATTTTCATCGCTCGCGATCGGCCCGTAGTGCGTCGCGAGCATCAGGTTGAACGGACGCGGCTCCGTCAGCTCACCGCCACAGTGCGGACACGGCGTGATGAACCCCGTCGCATCGCGCTGCTCCGTCGCGAGGTAGAGGTAAAACTCCCGGGCATCCGCCGGGCGTTTCCCCTGCTCGTGATCCTGCGCCAGCCAGGAAAGCGTCAGCTCGGGTTCGCGCACCAGCGCCAGATTCGGCGCGAGCTGTTTGCCCTTGCCCTTGGCCCATTTGAGCAGGTCGCCGGTATGGAACGCATCCGTCCCTGGTTCGACGAGCGCGGCCAGCGATTGCACCCACGGCTGCTCCGACATCATCGTCCACCATTGATCGGAGCGGATCAGTTTCTTGCACCGTTTACACGTGCTCATCGGGTCGGAAAAGGTGTCTTCGTGCCCGGACGCCTTCCACACGGAGCGATGCATGATGATTCCTGCGTCGAGCGGCACCACGTCCTCACGTTCGCGCATCATCGCCCGCCACCACGTATCGCGCAGGTTGCGCTTCAGCTCCGCGCCGAGCGGGCCGTAATCCCAGAAGCCATTGATGCCGCCGTAGATCTCGGAGCTTTGGAAGATGAAGCCCTTCCGTTTACACAACGAAACGACCTTTTCCATCAGTGGGATTTCTTTGGGCTGGCTCATAGGGGTGGCGAAAATGGGCGGTGCTCCATGGTCGCGCAACTGGAAACTCGCCCGCGCAAATCTCCCTCTTCGTCTTTTTCTTCATCTTCATCATTTTCCGTTTCCTCCCGAGATGAAGATGAAGATGAAGAAATGGACGAAGAGGCTCGCCACCTTCGCCCCAAGAAACCGTCGCCCCCGCGCGTTGACCGTGTATCCTTCACCCACCAGCCGCCATGTCCCGCTACGACATCTACCAATCGAACGCCGCGGAAGTCCCGATCATGCGCAAGTGGGTTATCCGCGCCCTCTTCATGTCGCTGCTCCTGCACGGCGGCCTCTTCGCCTTCTTCCAATACAAGAAGCTGGAAAACTTCGGTCCGCCGCCCACCGATCGCCTCGCCCGGCCGCTCCGCGCCTTCAAGCAGGTGAAAATCCCCGAGCTGCCGAAAGACCCGGAAGAGACGCGGTTGAAGCTGCCCGACAAAGTCCCCAACGTCGCGCAGATCACCGTACCGTCCGACAAGCCGCAGGCCGATGAATTGCGGCTCGCGCCGCAGGTGCCGGAGATGCCGAAGCCGCTCATCACCGACAAACCCAAGGCCGAGGCCACGGGCAGCGATCTCTTTGCCAAAGTGGAAGCCCAGAGCCGTGGCGCGATGGAAAAGGAACTCAACTCGATCTCCGGCGCGCTCCTGAAAGAAAGCCCGCGCGCCGCCCGCCAACCGGCTATCACCTTGCCCAAAAACCGCAAGCCCGGTGAAGCCGGCGCGGGAACAGCCGAAGGCATTCCCGGCACGATCAGCATCGATCGCGCACTCGAGATGGGCGGCCCGATGCTCGCCGGCAACAAACCCATCGGCATGCCCGGCGGCGCGCTCTACGAGTATGACAGTGCCGACCTGAAGGACGCCGCGATCGCCGAACTCCAGAAGCTCGGCGAACTCATCAAGCGCAATCCCAAGGCGACGTTCAGCATCGAGGGTCACACGGATTCCTTCGGCTCGCCCGAATACAACGTGACTCTCAGCGAGCGCCGCGCGAGCGCCGTGCGCGACTGGCTCGTGGCCAATATGCAGATCGCCCCGGAGCGCATCCAGACGCGCGGGTTCGGCAGCAGCCACCTCATCGTCCCGGCGGATAAAAGCATCGACGAGCAGGCACCCAACCGCCGTGTCGAGATCGTGATCAAAACCAATCGGAAGTGAGCGGGAACGCTGCGGGCGCCGGGTGGAGCACTCGACCCGAGTGCTGGAGCGGGCGACCCGCCCGGTCCACTCGGGAGACGGCGTGGATTGCGAGAGCGACGCAGCCCGCGGTGGTTTCGGCGGGTCGCCGAAACCGGCACTCGGGTCGAGTGCTCCACCCGGCGTCCGCCATCCAGCCCGGCCGCGACCGGACATGCTGAGGTGATCTCCTCCCGCCACCCGATCGCCGGCTCCGAGGTCGCCCGCCACTACGACGAACTCGACGCCTTTTACCGCGACGTGTGGGGCGAACACGTGCATCACGGGCTGTGGCTGCGCGGCGATGAATCCCGGCTGGTCGCCGTGCACCAGCTCGCCGAGTTGGTGGCGGATGAAGCGCTGATCGGCCCCGGCACGCGGGTCATCGATATCGGCTGCGGTTATGGCGCCACCGCGCGGCTTTTTGCTGGGGAGCGTGGAGCGAACGTGACCGCAATCACCATCTCCGCCGCCCAGCACGCCGTGGCCATCACTGCCTCCTCTTCGTCTTTTTCTTCATCTTTATCTTCGTCTTTTCCCCTGCTCCACACGGCGGCCGGCGCAGAAAAAGACGAAGATGAAGAAAAAGAGGAAACTTCGCCCGCTGACTCGATCCGCCCATCCCTTCGGCCTTCCCCCAATCCCCGCTTCCTTCTCGGCGATTGGCTCGCCAACGACCTTCCCGCCGCCACCTTCGATGCCGCCATCGCCATCGAGAGCAGCGAACACATGCCGGACAAACCGCGCTTCTTCGCCGAAGCCGCGCGCGTCCTCCGACTGGGCGGCCGTCTCGTCATCTGCGCGTGGCTCACCGCCGAGCACCCCACCGCGCGGCAGGAGCGCTACCTCATCGAACCCATCTGCCGCGAAGGCCGCATGCCCCACCTCGGCTCGGAATCCGACTACCGCACCCTCGCCACGACCGCCGGCTTCACCATCGAGCGCGTGCAGGACGTCACCCAACAGATCGCCCGCACCTGGCCGATGATCATCCGCACCTTCCTGCTCAAGCTGCTCCACCAGCCGGCTTACGCGCGGTTCCTCTTCGATCGCCACGCCCACAACCGCATCTTCGCGCTGACGGCCATCCGCCTCTGGCTCGCCTTCCGCACCGGCGCCATGCGCTACGGCGTCTTCACGCTGCAGAAGCAGGCATAGCCCGGCCAAAAAGGCTTTGCTTCACCCTCGTAACGCCAATACTCACCGCCCCTTCCGCGTGAAAAAGCTGATCATTCAAATGCCCTGCCTGAACGAAGAGGGCACGCTCGCCGTCGCCCTCAAGGCCTTGCCGCGCTCCATCCCGGGGATCGACAAGGTGGAGTGGCTGATCATCAACGACGGCAGCACCGACCGCACGATCGAGGTCGCGCGCGAATGCGGCGTGGATCACATCGTGGACCTGCGCACGCACCACGGCCTGGCCCGCGGCTTCATGGCCGGACTCGACGCCGGGCTGCGCGCCGGGGCCGACATCATCGTCAATACCGACGCCGACAATCAGTACAACGCTGACGACATTCCGAAGCTCATCGAGCCGATCCTGCGCGGTGAAGCGGAGATCGTGGTAGGCGGCCGGCCGATCGCGGAAGTGGAGCACTTCTCCCCGCTGAAGAAGCTGCTCCAAAAGCTCGGCTCCTGGGTGGTGCGCGCGGCGAGCGGTACGAACGTCGCCGATGCGCCAAGCGGCTTCCGCGCGATGAGCCGCAAGGCCGCGCTGCAGCTCAACGTCTTCAGCGAATACACCTACACGCTTGAGACGATCATTCAGGCGGGGCAGAAGAACATGGCGATCGTGAGCGTGCCGATTCGCACGAACGGCTACCTGCGCCCGAGCCGCCTGATGAAGTCGATGCGCGCCTACATCCAGCGCTCGATCCTCACCATCCTGCGCATCTTCATCACGTATAAGCCGCTGCGTTTTTTTCTGTGGCTGGGGACGTTTCCTTTCGCCGCGGGCGTGGCGCTCGGGGTGCGCTGGCTGTGGCTCTACAATGAAGATCCGACTCGCGCGCGCACGCCGAGCCTGATTCTCGCTGCCATCCTGATCCTGATCGGCGTGCAACTGTGGAGCATGGGCGTGGTGGCGGACATCATCGCGGTGAACCGCAAGCTACTGGAGGACATCCAGCAGCGAGTGAAGCGCGTGGAGTACGGCCGCGAATCATGAGCAGAGAACTATTTGCCCGCGAGGCCCTCGCGCAGATCCCCAAGATCCTCACCCTCCAGGATCGCAACGCGCACTCACCGACCTACGGCTGTTTCGACCGCAACTTCTGGCACTACAAGATCATCGACTTCCCCAGCGGGATGGCCGCGGAATTCGTCTGGCCGCTCGCGCTCGCCTACTCGCTGCCGGCGCCCGGGAATGGCTACTTTCAACAGCCCGCGATCAAGGAATGGGCCGAAGCCGGGCTCGTCTACGCCGCCCGCAGCGCGCATCCGGATGGTTCGTGCGACGACTATTTTCCTTTTGAAAAAGCAGCGGGGGCCGCGGCGTTCTCGCTGCTCGCAGGGCTGGAGAGTTACACGCTGCTGAAGCTGCAGAATCAGGAGCTGCTCGATTTCTTTGCCAAGCGCGCGGACTGGCTGGCCGATCACCACGAGAGCGGCCGACTCACCAATCATCAGGCACTCATCGTCCTCTGCCTCGAAAAGGCAGGCCGCCTCTTCGCCAGCAATCGCTGGGACAAGCTGAAGGCCAAACGGCTGAAGCGCGTGATCGAATGGCAGAACGAAGAAGGTTGGTTTCAGGAGTACGAAGGCTGCGACCCCGGCTACCACACGCTGACCATCGGCCTGCTCGCGCAGATCTACGAACTGACGCCGTCGCCCGAACTGAAGACCGCGCTGGAAAAGGCGATCCGCTTCGTCGCGCACTTCGTCCATCCGGATGGTTCGTTCGGCGGGGAGTACACCAGTCGCAACACTTACAACTACTTCCCGCACGGCTTCGAGATCGCCGGCCAGTGGCTGCCCGAGGCGCTCGCGATCAATGACCGTTTCGCCGCGGGCCTCGCGAATGGCCTCGGCTCCTGTTACGCCGACGACCACATCATCGGCCACCACACCTGGAGCTACCTGCTCACCTATCAGCACTGGACGCCGGAACGCCCTGCCGTGATCGACGCACCGCAAGGCCGCACCCATTTCAAAAACGCCGGGCTCGTCATCGACCGCCGCGACACATCCGTCCTCTACCTCGCGCTGACCAAGGGCGGCGTCTTCAAGCTCTTTACGAACGGCAAGCTCGTGCAGAGCGACACGCAATTTTCCGCGCAGGTGGATGTGGGGAAGATCCGTAACGCCGTCGGGCATCTCGTGAGCAAGAACAAGGTCGAACTCACCGACGACGCGATCACGATCAGCGGCAAACTCGGCTGGGCGAAGACAAAGCAGATGACGACCTTCAACCTCGTCGTGCTGCGCGGACTGATGTTCACCGTCGGCCGCTTTTTCCCAGACCTCATCCGCAAGCTGCTCCAGCGCCTCCTCATCACCGGCAAGAAACCGGCACCGCTCGCCTTCCAGCGCACCCTCGCGTGGCGCCTTGGGCAACTCCACGTCACCGACGAACTCACCGCCGAATCGTGGGACAAAGTGAAAGCCGTCGGGATCGGCGCGGCGCAGACATCGATCTATGTCGTGATGAGCCGCACGTTTCAGCCCGGGCAAATGCAGCCATGGCTCGATCTCACACCACGCATCGCGGAGCTGAAGGCCGGAGAGTCGCTGACGGTGGAGCGAACGCTGTGAAGTGATGCCCTTCGTCTTTTTCTTCATCTTCATCTTCTTCTCGGGCGGACCGTCGCGAGATGAAGATGTAGATGAAGAAAAAGACGAAGAGTCCGTGATCGGCCGCCCATGAAA
Organism: Chthoniobacter sp.; assembly: GCA_031424375.1. Taxonomy (GTDB): domain Bacteria; phylum Verrucomicrobiota; class Verrucomicrobiia; order Chthoniobacterales; family Chthoniobacteraceae; genus Chthoniobacter. Next base: position 14,918 of record JANPHH010000195.1, read on the forward strand.
AAACTCCTCTCGCTCATCGTCAGCCTCGGCATCCTCGGGCTCATCTACTGGAAGATCGGCCCCGAGCACCGCGCGGAACTGGTGCGCATGTTTCGCGGCTGCGATCCGCTCTGGATGAGCTTGAGCCTCGGCATGGTCGTGCCGCTCACGCTCTTCACCTCCTGGCGGCTGCAGCAGCTTATGCCATCCACAGGTCAGCTCAGCTTCGTCGAAGCGAATCGGCTCATCCTCGTGGCGAGCGTGCTGAACATGGTGCTGCCGTCCAAAGGCGGCGACATCGCGAAGGCGTACTTCATGCGCGACCGCAGCGGCCTGAGCGGCTCGCTCGCGCTGTCGCTCGTCGTCTTCGAGAAATCCTGCGACATGCTCTCGCTGCTGCTCTGGTGCGTGTTTGGTCTCGTCTTTTATCCGAAACACGACGCCGTCTTTCTTAGCATGACCGCCGCCGTCGCCGGCATGCTCGGCTTCGGCTTGCTGCTGCTCGGTTCGGAGAAGTTCGCGCAGCTTTTCTTCGGCCTCGGCGCGCGCTTTGCCCCGGGGAAGATGAAAGCGAAGTTCGTGAAATTCGGCGGTTCCTGGAGCGAGATGCACGCTTACTTTTGGTCGAGCAAAACCCGGCTGGCTAAGGTGACGATCACTTCGGTTTTCATCTGGTCCCTGCACTTGCTGCAGATCTGGCTCTTCATTTTTGCACTGCGCGCGTCGGTTCCTTTCCTCACCAATCTCGCGCTCTCGCCGCTCGCCATCCTCGCCGGTCTGCTGCCCGTCCCGACCTTCGGCGGCGCTGGCACTCGCGACGGCGCGCTGGTCGCGCTTTACGCTCCCTACTTCGCCGCGCCCACTGCACTCGCGCTCGGGCTGCTCTGCACCGCGCGTTACATTCTGCCGGCACTCGGCGGGTTGCCTTTCGCGGGCGAATACTTCGCGCGGGTGAAGGCGATGAAGAAGTCTGAACTGGACGCGCCCTGAAGCGCGCTTTGGCCGCAGTCGAAAAACCACTGTCATCCTGAGCGGAGCGCCGCGTGGTCGGTGGTGGGTCTGACGGGGTGTGCGAGGCGGCGCGCAGTCGAGCCGAGTCTGCGAGACAGCCGAAGGCAACGACCTCTCGCATCTCCGCTTGGTAGGCCGACCCGGAAGAGATGCGAGAGGTCCTTCGACTGCGCGATGCCCCACCCCGCCCCAAACAGCTCCCCCCCGCGCATCGCTCCGCTCAGGATGACAGAAGGGTTTTTCGATACGCTTTGCGTGAGTTCAACGCGGCTCGATCGCCGCGCGGAAACCCGTGAAAACGACCTCGTCCGCGTGCCTGGCCAGCTTGAGTTGGAGTTGCGCGGTCACGGCTTCGTTCGGGATGCGGAAGGCAAAGAACTCTTTGCCGCCGCCAGGGTAAAGATACGGCTTGAGCAGGTAGTCCACCTTCATCTTCACGCCGCGCTGGTCGGTGAAACGCAGACGAACCGTCAGTCCCTGCACATCCGCACATGCGGCGGAGAATTCGAAGCGGGCGAGCCTCCCTTTGAAGTGCTGGGGAATCGGCCAGTCGGCATGCACGGTGCCGTGGCTCCGGGTCAGCTTCGCCGGGAGTTGCGGGATGAGGCCCCGCCACTCGGGCGCCTCGGGGCCGAGCAACTCGGTGGGCGGTGAATCCGCCGTGCGACGCCGGTAGAAGATGAGGTCTGGGGTATCACCGCGCGCGAGCAGACGGGTCATCACCCAGTCGCGTTCCGGGGCATCGAGATAGGACGCGAGCGGCGGTTGATCGTCGCGCGTCCGCTTTTCCAGCCCCTTGCGGGTGGTGAGCCAGAGGAGTTTGCGGGCGTACCAAAACTCGGTGCAATCGGCAGCCGCGGCTTCGAGTTTGTCGGTGCGGTTGATGATCTCGTTCGGGGCGGTCCACGCAAAACGGCGGGCGGATGCAGGATCGACGAGGTAGACGAGTTCCCGCATCGCTTTGTGCGAAAAGACCTTCGTGCCATCCGGCAGCGAACGCAGATAGGCACGCATCTCCGGGAGAAAACCGGCATCGAATCGCTCGCGGGAGGTGATGACGGTGAGGAGCACGACGACGACGATGCCGACCGCGACCGGGCCGAATTTTCCGCGACCCAGCGCGGCGAGTCGCGCGGCGTGGCGCGCGGTCGCAGGCCGCGCCCGCAGCCACCGAGCGAGGGCCCACAGCCCGGCGACCGCGAGCACGGAGATCGGCACGGCGAGCGCAGCGAGAAAACGATCGGCATCCCGGACGAGCGGGCGAAATGGGCTGAGGCTCTGCGGGGCGCACGAATAGATGAGGTAGAGGGCCGCGGCCCAGACCGCGACCACGCGCCCGAGGACGTCGGCACGGCGCCAGACCATGGCGACTCCGCCGATGGCGAACAGGGAGTAGACCGGCGCGAGGAGGTTGCCCTTCCACAGCGTGTCGATGAAGCGAAACGGCAACGCCCACGGATTCGGGAACTCCGTGCCCTTGGCGCCCTTGTTCCCGGAATTGGCCGTGAGATCGTGCAGCCAGTTATTGAAGAGGCGCTTGTAGAAATAGCATTCACCGGCATAGAGCAGCGCGGCCACCGCACCGGCGAGCAGCAGCCAGCCGAAGCGGCGCGGGAAAAAAAGCAGCGTGCAGAGGATGAGCACGGGCACGATGAAAACGCCGGTGACGCGATTGGCCTCGATGACAAATACGCCGACGCCCGCGGCCACGGCGGCGAGCACGGTGCGGGCGCGCGTTTCCGCCGTCATCGACCACCACCAGGCGAGCATGATCGCGGCACCCCAGACGCCTTCGGAGAGATCGGGCATCGGCCGGTAGCTCACGCTGTCGAGCAGCGGATGAAAAACGAACGCGATCCCCGCGGCCCAGCCTGCCGCGCTGGAGCCGATCAGCTTCCGCCCAAATGAAAATGCGATGAGCGCGCCGGCGATGAGGTAAAGCAGCGGCACGCCATAATAGGACGCGAGACCATCGGTGGCGGGAACGGATTGGAACAGCCACGAGATGCCCCACACCGGCCAGCGCAGATTGTGGAAGCTCGCGCGCTGCCAGGCGGCGAGGCCGCGCTCGTGGAGATCGAATGCGAAGCTCCAGTATGTGAGATCATCGCCGAAGCCGGGCTCGCGGAGAAAAATCAGACCGAGGACGAACGCGACGAACGCCAGCGCGAGCAGGTGCCAGCGGGTTTTCATGAACAGCGAGCCGGGGCACCCGCCGACCGGCGAAACGGCCACACGGCAGCGAGCACGAGGCACTCGAGCAGGAGCGCGAGGTAGATGAACCAGAACGGCTCGAAGACGATGCGGAAGCGCGGCCGCACATTCGCCGTGAGCATGATCGTGTAGAAAAACCCGAGCAACGTCACCGCCCACACGAAGTGAAAAACCTGCAACGGCCCGCGGCGCAGCGCGATGACGACCACACCGATCCCGCCGAGGAGGAAGTAGATCGGCACGCCGAAATGGTAGAGCTTCACTGAGGGGTATTCCAAATTCGGCACGCGGAGGTCGGGAAAACGGAAATGGTTCACGACGTGGAGCCAGCGTTCGGTGAGGGCATTGCACCAAGGAACGGCGCCGTATTGCGTATCGATGAACTCCCGCAATTGCTCCGTGGTCGTGATGTCCTGCCCGGTAAGGCCACGCGCCATTCTCAATCCCCGCGGCGAGTCCATGAAAGCTTCGCGCTGCTGGACGTAGAGCCAGTCATTGTCGAAACGGCCGCTCGGCGCCTCGACCGCGACGGCGCGGAACTTGTGATAGATGTGGATCGGCAGGTAGCCGAAATTTTTCACACACGTCTCGGCGGCGAGCTTTTTGCAGAACTCGTTCACGCTCCGGTGAACCTTCGAGGTTTTCCCGCCAGCATTGTCCTTGAGGTAGCGCTCCACGGCGTCAGCCACCGCGCGACGATCGCGCACTTTCGGGAAGGAAGGCTTCAGCTCCCAGCGCCGCTGGAGATCGGTGCGGACCGGCGCAATGTAGGGCTCGAAGCCGGGCGCGGACTTCAGTTCGGTGGGCGTGAGGCGGGCGACCGAAGTGAAAAGGAGCAGCCCCGCTTGCGCGGTGGGAGTGATGAGGCTGGTGAGCACCGCGAGCCCGGCAACGATGGCCACGCGGGGCCAAGCGGAACGCCAACCGCGCCAGTGAATGAGGGCGACAAAGACGATGCCGAAGCCGAAGAGCAGCTTCCCCTCGGGCCGTGCGCCGGCTTCGAGAAAGAGCGCGGTGAGCAGGAAGTAGAAGTAGCCGCGGCTTTGATCCAGTGCGTAGAGCGTGCCGGCCACTGCGAGGAGCACGGTGGTGAAAAGGAAAAGCGACTCGGCCATGAGCGTGTGCTCGTACCAGAGGAGAAACGGATTCGCGGCCGCGAGGAGCGTGAGCGGGAGAATGAAAATCTTCCACGCGCGAAACCACAGGCGGATGAGCAATCCGATCATCCCGACCATGACCAACCCGAGGACGTGCTGCAGCACGGGGATGAAAACGAGCGCGGGCACGTGCAGGAGGAAGGGGATCGTGAAAACGACCGGGACGAGGAACGTCTTTTTCGAGTGCAACTCGAAGCGGTGATCGTGCAGCAGGCGATCCGGCGTGGTGAGGAAGTCGGGGGTGTCGTCGTGGTAGATGCCGTAGGGGAGGGCGACGGTGAGCGCCACGCGCAAAGCCAGTCCGAGCAGGAGCGCGGGGAGCATCCAAAGGAGAAATTCGCGGACGCGCGGATCGCGCAACAGACGCTGGAGCGGTTGGAGGGACTTCGGCAAGGGGCCGTGATCTAAAGGCGGGCGCGCCGGCAACACAAACCCGAATGGAGCCGCAGCCCACGGGAACGAAGCCCGCGTGACAAGCGTCGAAGCCGTCTCTAGAACGCTGCGGGATGCCCCTCAACATTCGCCTGTTTTTCGTCCGCCATCCGCTGCTGCGGGATGCGCTGTGCTGGGCGATTCCGGCGCTCGTGCTCGGAGCGATTCTGCGCCTGCTCCTGCTCAGCTATCTCCCCTACGCGCTGTGGGGATCGGACTCCCGCTCCTACTACAGCTTTGCCCAGCGGCTGATCACGGAAGGCTACGTGAGCCTCGATGAAAAGCGGCGCTTCCTCTACCCGATCCTGATGCTGCCGGTCTCGCTGCTGCCGGGTCCGCCGCTCCGCTGGGTGGCGATCCTCCAGCATGCGCTCGGCGTCGCGACGCTGCTGCCGCTCGCTTATGTCGTGCGCAAAAGTTTCATCCACTGGCGGCTCTGGGTCGTGCCCATCACGGTGCTCTTCGCCGGATTCCCGCTGGTGCTGTGGTACGAGCACGAGTTGCTCGGGGAGAACGTTTTTTTCGCCATGCTCCTGTGGGCCTTCGCGGGCTGGATCGCGTGGGTGAATGAAGAGCGACTCGCCCGGGCGCAACGGTTGTTCTGGTGGTTTTTCGTGCCGTTCGCGCTGTTCATTTTGACCAAGCCGTCCGGGCGTTTCGCGTGGCCCGGCGTGCTCGTCGGACTGCTCGTCGTCGCGGCGTGGCGGCGGCTCGGGCGGGCGCAGTTCATTGCGCTCGCCGCCCTCATCCCGGTGACGCTGGCTGTCGGCTCGAAGAAGCAAGCCGCGTGGCTGCTCTACACCGCCACGTTTCCCCTGACCCAGCTCGAGACTCCCCTGCATGCCGACTACAAGGCGCAGATCCGCGACCTCGTGGAGCCGCTGGCGCGGAATCCGGACGCCTACTATCTCTTCGACGACGAGCCGTTTGAGTTTCTCGAGCGGCCGGCCAATTCGCCCGACCGACCGCTCTGGGCCGCGCTCACAAAAGACGAAAAGCTGAAGTCGCGCATCTACATG
>JANPHH010000196.1:0-20215 GCA_031424375.1 Chthoniobacter sp.
GCGCTGCTCGCGAGCGCCGAGTTCCGCTACCTCCGCTGACCATGAACACCTGCTCCAACACCGCCCTCGCGCTCGACCGCCGCAGCTTCCTCCAACGCACCGCCGCGGGCTTCGGCTGGCTGGCCTTTGCCGCGCTCAACGCACCCCGCGCGCAAGCCGGACCACTCGCCCCGAAGAAGCCGCATTTCACCGCGAAGGCGAAGCGCGTGATCTTTCTCTTCATGCAAGGCGGGCCCAGCCATCTCGATACCTTCGACTGGAAACCCGAACTCGCGTCCCGCAAAGGCGGCCCGCATCAGCTGCTCGGATCCGTGATCGACTTTCACCCGCATGGACAGAGCGGACAGATGATCTCCGATGTCTTCCCCCAACTCGCCACGCACGCCGACGAGCTCTGCATCCTCAACGGCATGCAGACGAAAACCAACTCGCACCAACAGGCCACCGTCGCGTTGCACACCGGCAGCGAGACCTTCGTGCGACCTTCGATGGGCGCGTGGATCACCTACGGCCTCGGCACGCTCGCGGAGGATCTGCCCGGCTTTGTGACCATCGACCCCATGCACGATCAAGGCGGGGCGATGAACTACGGTTCCGCATTTCTCCCGGCGGCCTATCAAGGCTCCAAACTCAACGCCAGCGGGGCAGGCGTGCCGAACGTCGCCAACCGCACCTTGCTCGCAGGCGATCAGCGGCGGCAGCTCGATTTCATCCAGCGGCTCAATGGCGGCCTGCTGGCGAAGCAGCCGCGGCATCCCGAGATCGAGGGCGTCATCGAGTCCTTTGAACTCGCGCATCGCATGCAGACCTCGGTGCCGGGCGTGCTCGACCTCTCCGATGAACCCGAATCCGTGCGGCGCCTCTACGGAATCGGCGAACGCGGCGCCGGCCAGTTCGGTTCGCAATGCCTGCTCGCACGGCGGCTCGCAGAGAAGGGCGTACGCTTCATCCAACTCACGCACAATGGCTGGGATCATCACAACAACCTGCGCAAAGGCCTGAGCGAACGCGCGGCGGGCATCGATCAACCGATCGCCGGACTGCTCACCGATCTCAAACAGCGCGGCATGCTCGACGACACGCTGATCGTCTGGGGTGGTGAATTCGGCCGCGGACCACACGACGACAAGGGCAACGGCGACGGTCGCGGCCACCACGGACGCGGCTACACCATGTGGATGGCCGGCGGTGGGACAAAGGGCGGACTCCGCTTCGGCGCGACGGATGAGACCGGCGACGAGGCCGTGGAGGGCAAAATGGACACCCAGGATCTGCACGCCACGATCCTCCATCTGCTCGGGCTCGATCACGAAGCGCTCACCTACAACTACGCGGGCCGCGACTTCCGGCTGACGAATGTGAGCGGCAAGGTGGCGAAGGCGATCCTGGCGTAGGACGCACAACTTGCAGCCGCGGCTTGATCGCGGGCGCGGGACTTTTATCGTCCCCGGATCATGTCCACCGAACCCGCGGCTGCGGCCGCCTACTCGCACAAGAATCCCTTCTTCGCTCTGCACCCTGTGAACGAGCGGCTGAGCGGGCCGGGTTCGGAGAAGGATACGCGCCATCACGAGATCTCTTTGTCGGGTTCGGGGCTGACCTATCTGCCGGGCGATGCGCTGGGGCTGATTCCGCAAAATGACCACCTGCTGGTCGAGGAATTGATCCAGGCGCTGAAGGCCACCGGAGACGAAACGGTGCCCGGCAAGGATGGATTCCCGAAGACGCTGCGGGAGGCGCTCCACACGGATTACGCGATCCACTTCACGGAGAAAAAGTTCGTCGAAGCCGCTGCCCAACGCGGCGCGCAAAAGCTTGCGGACCTGCTGCTCCCGGAGAATGCCGATCAGCTTCGCGTCTACCTCAGCGGGCGGAATCAGAATCGCGACTACGTGGACATCCTCCGCGAATTTCCCGAGATCACCTTCGCGCCGGAAGATTTTGTGAAGCTGCTCCGCAAACTGCTGCCGCGGCTTTACTCCATCGCTTCGAGTCTGAAGGCGCATCCGGATTCCGTCCATCTCACCGTGGCCACGGTGCGGTGGACTGCCCATGGGCGGGAACGCAAGGGCGCAGCGTCCGCCTTCCTCGCCGAGCGCTGGTCCGGGGATACCCGCGCGGGCATTTTCATGCAGTCGCAGCAGAAGCACTTCGGCCTCCCGGCGAGCAGCGATACGCCGATGATCATGGTGGGCCCCGGCACCGGCGTCGCGCCGTTCCGCGCTTTCCTCGAGGAACGCGAGGCGCTCGGCTCGAAGGGGCGCAACTGGCTTTTCTTCGGCGAGCAGCGGCGCGCGCAGGACTTTCTTTATGGTGAGCAGTTCACGCGCTGGGCGGATGCCGGATTTCTGCGCCTCGACACGGCATTTTCCCGCGATCAGGCGCAAAAGATCTACGTGCAGGATCGGCTCCGGGAAAATGAGAACGAGATCTGGAAGTGGCTCGAAGAGGGCGCGGAGTTCTTCGTCTGCGGCGACAAACTGCGGATGGCGACCGATGTGGACAACGAACTGAAACGCATCGTGGAAGTGGCCGGCGGCAAGACCCCCGAGCAGGCGCAGGAATACGTGGAAAACATGCGGAAAACCAAACGCTACAAGCGCGACGTATACTGAGACTGTGAACTCGACTCGGAAATCGTTCGTGTGCCCGGTGTGCGGCGAGGAAGTCTCGCCCAACGCCAAGGCCTGCCCGGAGTGCGGCGCGTGCGACAAATCCGGCTGGAAGCTCGCCGCGCGGGAGGAGGACGGGCTGAGCCTGCCCGATGACGATTTCGACTACTACCGCTTTGTCGACACCGAGTTCGGACGCGGGCCCAAGCGCAGTCTGCCCCAGTGGTTCTGGTCGATCGTCGCCGCGATTCTGCTCATCTTTTTTATCGCGATGGCACTCCAGTGGTGAAATCCGCATCCGCCCGGCGGTTGGCAGCCGTTTGAACAATGCTAACCGAATTGCGTCTACGGGGTTGGATCAATTGAACTCTGGCTTCGTAGATGGGACCCTAGTCCCGGCTCCGAAAGGGGTTCACTCCAGACACAAACAACCTCAAAACCACTAATACCATGAAAAAACTCCTCACCCTCCTCGCCACCGCCGTCCTCGCCATCTCGGCACAAGCCGGCGAATTCCCTGACATCAGCATCGATGAGCTCAACAAGGCCATCAAAGACAAGAAAGTCACCGTCCTCGACGTGAATGGCAGCGACTCCTACGCGAAGGGCCACATCCCCGGCGCGATCGACTTCCGCGCAAAGAAGGATGACATCGCGAAGATGCTTCCGGAAGACAAGGGCGCGCTCGTCGTTGCCTACTGCGGTGGCCCGACATGCGGCGCTTACGCTGCGGCGGCCAAGAAGGCCAAAGACCTCGGCTACACGAACGTGAAGCACCTCTCCGCCGGCATCTCCGGCTGGATGCAGGCCAAGCAGCCAACCGAGGCGAAGTAAGCTCGGCGATCATCGCCAGATAACGAACGGGCGCTCCTGCAAGGGAGCGCCCGTTTTGCATCTCCGGGGCGGCGCGGAAGCCCGGATGCATCCCGCTCACCGCGCCGGCTCGAGGAGCTTCACGTCGGCACCCATGTAGTCGGTTTGCAGGGCATTGGCCGTGCGTTCCCCGGACCGCGGAATGTAGCGCTCGTCGCCGGTGCCGAGCAGCGGCTCGGCCGCCGCGCTGCCGTCCACATGTACCACCACGGCCTTCGTTCCTTTCCATGTCCCGCCGAACGTCCCCTCGCGGCTGGTAAAGCGCCCCGCGCCGTCCGTGTGATCGGCCACCAGCGGCCAGGCGGAGTTTGAAGTTTGCGTCAGGCCCGCGACGTAGGCCCAATGATTCTCCCCGCGCTCGAGGATCGCGGACGGGCTGTTGACCCGGTTGTCGGCGACCGCTCCGGCTTTCGAACCTGCCACGACGAAGACACTCTCCGTGTCGAGATAGGTCGGGATCAGCGCACGAAAGGCATCATTGGCTGTGGTGATGGGTTCGCCATAATCGTTCTTGCCTGCCGGGAATACGCCACCGTGGTCGCCGGCGTAGATGTGGAGTGCCGTTCCAATCTGTTTGGCCTTGTTCATCGCCGCAGCGATTTTTCCCTGGAGAAGCACGGTCTGGTAAACCGGCATCGCGATCCCCGCGAGCAGGGCGATGATGGCGATGACGACTAGCAATTCGATGAGGGTGAAGCCCGCGATCGGGCGGATGGAGCGTTTCATAGGATGAGTTTTTTTTGGGGCGCCCGCCCCGCGGCATGCGGGACCGACACACAGACGCTGCCGTGTCCATGTTATCGCCGGGTTACCGTCGTCTTTCGGCGCAATGAATTGTGCTCATCCGGAATTTCAGAAAGCCTGTCATCCCGAGCGGAATGGCGGGAACGTCAGCGACCAGCATGAAGTCGAGGGACCTCGGGGTGCCGGGAATTTCCCGATCATTCGGTCATCCGGGGTCCTTCGGCTGCGTTACACTCCGCTCAGGATGACAGGCTTTCTCGACTTCCGGCAGGCCACCTCAGCGAATCCGCGCGTAGCACCAGCAGTCGCGCGGTTCGTGACCGAGCGCGGGATGCACCGACCAGCGGTGGAGCAGCCCCTCGCGCTCCATTCCGCACTTTTCCAGAATGCGAATCGAGCCGCCGTTTTCCACATCCACCACGGCCCAGATGCGCTGGACGCCAGGAACTGCGAGCGCGGTATCCACGACCGCGCAAGCCGCTTCGCTCATCAGGCCGTGACCCCAGCGGCGAAACGCGAGGCTGTACCCGAGCCGGTGCCGCCACCGCGTGTTGTCGCTGTAAAGCGTGATCATCCCGAGCACTTCGCCGGTGCTTCGCTCCGAAATGAGCCACGCATGCTCTCGACCGCTTTCGTTCGCCGCCAGTGTGGCCGAGAGGTAACGCAGCGTCTCCGCCGCGTCGTAATGCGGCCGCCACGCGTCGTAGCGGGTGACCCGCGGATCACTCGCGTAGGCGACGTGAATGAGCGGGCCGTCGTCGGGAAAGACCGGCCGCCGGAGGATGAGCCGCGGCGTCTCGATCCGCGTGGGAAAGAGCATGCGAGCTATGGCTTCAAGCTCTCGAGAAAGTGCCAGACGGCTTCGAATTGGCGCACCGCGTCGCCATCGAGCGTGTCGGTGAGCGGGGTCTTGCCGTCGTCGTCGGAGAAGCGCGGCATCTTCGTCTCCGGATCGATCCGCTGCGGATGCAGCATCCAGCGTAGCGTGTAGTCGTGCCGGAGGCGTCGCTGGCTGAGCGCGAGATTGATGCCGGGGGCCTCGAAGACCGCGGTGCCGGGTTTGTCGCCCACGCCGTGGCAGGTGGTGCAATTGAAGCCGCCGTTTTCGCCGAGGAGCGTTTCACCGGCTTTGACGAGATCCGGCTCCGGCTTCAGCGCAGGCTCGGCGAGCGGGAAACCGTGCTGGCCGGCGAGACCGTCGGCGATCCCTTTGGCCGGCGCCGTGAAACCCGGCATGCGCGCGACGAGCCACGGGCGCGGCTTGTCGCCACCGTGGCCGGCGATGAACTGCGCGGCGTAGTCGGGGATGAGCTTCTCACCGATCCAGGTGAGGGGCGGGAGCGCGGTGGTGAAGATCGGTTTCCCCTCGCCTTCCTCGAGCGGCGCGGCGGCCTGGAGCGGTGCCATCTCGTCATCGAGCTGCGACCACAGGCTCTGCTCGCCATCCCGCGCGTGGCAGGCCGTGCAGCGCTGGTTTTTGATCTGCCGCTCGGCGAATTCCGCGGGCGCGTCCTGTTTCAATGACGCAAACCCGACGCTCGCGAACGCTTGCAGTGCCTCACGCGGCCCGGCGGCGAGGGCGAAATCGGGTGCCTTGCCGCGCGCGGCGGCATCTGGTGCGAGACAGCCCGTGGACCAATCCTTCGCGAGGGTTTCCGCGAGCTTCGGCGTTGTGGTGGGCGGGACGCCGGCGTGGCAATTCAAGCAGCCCGCCGAGACGAGCAGCGCGCCGCCTTTGCTCGCATCGCCTTTCGGTCCGGAGGGAAACGCATGATTCGCCGTGCCGACGAGATACGCGGTGAGTCGCGCGGCCTCCTCGTCGCTGAGGCGAAAGTGCGGCATTCGATTCCATTGGTAGGTCTTCGCCGGATCTTTCAGCCATGCCTCCAGCGCGGTCGGGTGCCACTTGCCCTTCACGTGCCCGAGCGGCACGCGGCCGTGCGGATCGGCTTCCTCGATGCCGGGCTTCGAGTGGCAGGCGATGCAGCCGAGATTGGCAAAGAGCGCGCCTCCTTCCGGGATGAGCGCCTCGTCGATCGGCTTGCTCTCCGGCATCGGGTTCGCCGACGCGAAGTAGGCCGCGAGGTCCGCCGCTTCCTGGGCGATCTCGCCGGGATGAGTGGCGAATAGCCGCGGCATGAGCGCATGCGGGCGAATCGCGTACGGGTCGGTGATCCAGTGGGCGAGCCACGGCTCGCGATACTTTGCGCCGATCGCATCGAAGACGGGCGCGTCCTGCGCGAGTTCCGGCATTCCCTCGCCCTTCGGCGGAAGCAGACCGCCGGCGTCGTGGCACGCGGCGCAGCGGAGTTGGGCAAAGAGCAGCCGCCCCTCGCGAATGCGTTCCGCGGTGCGCAGTTCCTTCGCATTCGCGTCATGCACGAAGACCGTGGGCGGCACGGGTTCCATCGGGAACTCACGCGACTGCCACTTGAACCGCACGAACGTATCGCCGGCCGCGGCACGCGGCAGTTCAGCGACGAGGCGATTCGCGCCCTTGTTCAGTTTCACCAGCACACCCGTTTTCGCGCTCGCATCGTCCAGCACCGCCATGCCGTTGATCGTTACCTTCAATCCCGCCGACGTTTCGGCCGCGAACGTATACTCCGCCCGCAGTGACGAGACGATGTCCCCTTCCCACTTCGCAGTGAAAGCACCAGCGGGCAGAAAAGGAGTGGGTGGCTGCTCCGCCGCGACGAACAGCGCGACGAGCCGCGCGCCGCGGGTGTCGGTCTTTCCCTCCGGCGTGGTGAAGGTGAGCGTGAGGCCGGGTTTGCTCGCGGGTGCCGCGTCGGCGAGCGTCGGCGATTGCACCGCCGCCCGAACAACATTCGCGAGCGCAAGAGTAAGGGTGAGGATCCATTTCATCGGGGGATCAGTTCAAAGCGGATTCGGGACACCGAGGGCGCGACAGATTTTTCGCGCAAGAAGATCGGGGATTTCGGCATGACGCGGGACCGGCTCGCGGCGACCCGAGGTTGGGTTCCAATAGATCGAGTGCGCGCCTCCCTCTCGCTTCAAAGGGCAGCCGTGGGCTTCCAAGTGGCGCAACAGTTCCCGCCGTTTCAAACCAGTTCGAGCAACGTGCCCTCGCCCGTCTTTCGCTGCCGGGCATCTTCGCGCCGATCTTCCATGAGGAGCAAAACGGCCTGGCGCAGGCTCTCCATACATTCCTCCTGAGTCCGCCCCTGGCCGTTCGCCTCCGGGACCTCGGGACAGAATGCGACGAACCATTCGCCCTCCCGGTGAATCTCAGCGCTCAATGGAATATTCATGATCGAATCGTTACTCGCGCAGGCGCGATTTGTCGAGGGCACCGGCTTCACCGCTTCGACGTGTAAGTCGTGCCGCGCTGCGCGACCGGTGGCACGACATTGATCGTGTGCGCGATCTCCTTCGGCAGCGGGGAACCGTCCTCGGCTTTGAGGTTCATCGTGATCTTCTGCTGCATCACGGGTGCGAGGCCGGGCACTTCGAGAAAGACAGTTTTGCGATCGTCGGAGACTTTCACGGACTTGATCTCGACCGGATCGTGGCCCTTTTGGTCGGGCGCGCTGACTTTGTATTCCGCGGAGCCGTATTCCTTGGTCCAGCGGTAGTTCCACTGTTCGATCGAGTAGTTGCCCAAATCGCTCGCCGTGCCGGTGTCGAGCGGGCCGGTGAAGGTGATGGAAATGCCGTGGTCGGTAACGTGCAATTCATTCGCGAGATACGCTGGCTTGCCGGTGTAGCGCACCCGCTGCAATGCGGAATCCTTCGCCCCCGAGGTCTGCCAGCCTTTGAGACCGGTGACGTAAAGTTGGCCATCCTTCGGGCTAAAACGCGCGCGCATCGCGCCGGTGTCAAACTTGAACGGAAACTGGACGACGCCGCCCTGCGGCACGCCGTTGACTCGTTCCTGGAGCACGTTGAAGAGCGTGCACTTGCCGTAGCTGAGGTAAAGCAGGCTGCCTTTGAGCGGGCCCCATTGGTCGCTGGTGACCCACGTCTGTCCGCCATTCGAGTTATCCATCGTGTAGGGGATCCAGCAGAGGTGCGTGCCGTATTTGTCCGGCGGCGTCTCACCGCGATGCGCGAGATCGGGCACCTCGATGAAGTCGCCCTCTTTGACAAAATGAATGTAGCTCGACGGCACCCACGTGCCCTGGTTGTCGCCGGTCGTGACCTCACCTTTCGGCCCGACGCCGATGCCGTTCGGTGCCCGCACGCCGGTGGCGAAGACTTCGAACTTTCCGCCGTCTTTCGAGATCTTGAAGATGCCGCCATTATGTTCGCTGAGCGGGCCCCAACCGCGGCCGCCAGGATTCACCGGGCCGCCTTTTGAAAAGTAGAAGTTGCCCTGCGGATCGGTCTGCAGGTCGAACGCGAACTCATGGAAGTTCGGCGTGACCTGCACGTCGTTGTTAAAGTTTTCGTAGTAGTCCGCTTCGCCGTCGTGGTTCACATCGCGCAGGCGGGAGATCTGATCGCGGCCGAGGACGTAGATTTGATCATCGACGATGGTGAGTCCGAGCGCATGGAAGAGCCCGGCGGCGTACCGCTTCCACGTCACGTTTTGCAGCTTCTCGTCGAGGCCCGAGACGATCCACACATCGCCGCTCCAGGTGCAGACCGCAGCGCGGCCGTCCTTGAAAAACTCCAGCCCGCCGATGCGCATCCAGGAGTGATACGGATTCTCCAGCGGCACGCCGATCGTATCCAGCACATAGGCGCCGCTCTCGTCTTTCGCGGTCTCGCCACGGGTCGTCACCGTCAGCGGCCACTGCGTCGGCCCGCCGAGCGTCAATGGCCGCAAATCAGCGGGAGCGCTCGCGCCTTTGACCGCCTCACCGAATTTGCCACCGTCCTCGCTCGCGCCGCGGGCGTAGACGACCTTGAACGAGGTCCCTGCGGAGAGCTTCGCCAGCTTCAGCGACAGCCCGCCGCCCTCCATCGTGAGTTGCGCGCCTTCCGGCAACCCCACCACGCCGATCACGGTCATCGCGCCAGGTTGTTTCGCGAGATCGCCCGCGATGATCGCGCGGCCTTCATTCACGATGATCTCGTCGCCCTCGGGCGCATCGGCCAGCTTCACGCTCGCGCCCGCGCCACTCGCCGTGATGCTGAAAGTGCGCGTCAGCAGCGTCACGTCGCCCACCTTCTCGATCGCGGGCAGTTCGAGCACGAGCGCGTCGCCCACGGAGTAAGAAATAACGACGTCTTTTCCCGCGCGATGGAGCCCGCGGTACTTCGCCCATTCCCGGGGCAGCGGGCCAAAGGGCACGGTCGCCGCGCCGGGACCGGTGGGCAGTGCGCGCGGATCCTTGAAGTCGCCGCCCTTGCTCCAGCCCGGGCCGGGATTGATTTCAAAATACATCGTCGCGCCGTCGGGAGGCGCGGGATTCGGGCCGTGCTTGCCGTCGAAGGCCACGCCCTGCCGCTTGAACCAGCCGCCAGTCCAGCCGCCCGCCATCCGCACCGTCTCGGTGTCGAAAAGCAGCGCGGCCTCGCTGTCGCCGAGGTTCACGGCGATGCCCTTGTTGGCGGCGCAGCCTTTGCCATTCACCGTGCTCTGGGCCTTGGCGTTGTGGAAGGTCGCGGAGAAGAAGCGACCGTAATCCATCTCGTCCCATTTCTTCGCCTTCTCCTCGGCGTGGAGCGCGGCTGGGACGAGGAACGTGGCGAGGAGTGCGGCGAGATGGAGCTTCATTGAGCGGAGTGGAATCGGTGAAAACGCACCGCACGAGCGGCGTGTAGCGGCATCAATCCGAAGTGGAATCGGAAATTAGGGCACGGAGAATTGGCAGGGAATCCGCAGATGCCAAATCATTCCGCGCCGCCGTGCGAGTCGCTAGGCCACCGCGGTCGAAACCAGCCGCTGAATGAGATCTTCCCACGTCACGATGCCGAGCGAGCGACCTTCCGCGTCGACCACCGCGGCCAGCGTGGTCCGGGCGGCGCGCAGCTTGTAGACGATGCTGTAGGCGGGTTCCTTCGGCGTCACCTTCACGATCCGCCGCTGGAAGGATTCCACGCGGCCGCGTTGCCGGCCGTCGAGCGCCACATCGAAGGTCTGCACGAGGCCGACGATCCGCCCCTGATCGCCGAGCACCGGCCAGCGGTCGAGATGTTCGACGCGGCTGCGGGCGAGCAGATCCTCGAGCGGCGCGCTCGCCGGGATCGCGCGCACCTTTTCCATCGGCACCATGACCTGCTCGGCGGTGACGGCGCGAAAGTCGACCACGTTGTGAATCATCTGCCGCTCCGTCTTGCTGAGCGCGCCGGTGCGTTCGCTCTCGATCGTCAGGTATTTGAAATCCTCGCGCGCCACGAAAAGCTTCTGCTGATTTTCCGGCCGGCGACCGAAGAGCGCATGGACGGTGAACTGTCCCACCCAATGCAACGGCGCGAGCAGCAGATCCGCGAGGCGCAGCGGCGTGGAGAGGAAGGCGACGGCGCGGTAGGGAAAGCGGCGAAAGAGCGATTTCGGCAGGAGTTCGAGGCAGAGCAGGTAAAAGGGCAGCGCGATGGCGGACACCGCGGCATAACCCCATGGTCCCCAATGCGCCACGAACTCCTGGGTCGCGAGCGTCAGCGCGAAGACGTTCATCAGATTCGTCACGATGAGGACCGTCACGAGCAGTCGCTCGGGCTGTTTGAGCAGGCGATTGAGGAGCATCGCCGCGCGGTCGCGCTGCTTCACGCGATGCCGCAGCCGCACGCGATTCATCGAAAGCAGGCCCGCCTCGATTCCGGAAAAAAGGAACGACACCACCGAACAAATCGCGATCGAAACCCAGATCACGCGCCTTCCTCCTCGTCGGCAGCGGCTTCGTCCGGGCGCTGTTCCTGTTCGATGAGCAGTTCCTCGATTCGCTTCTTCGAGGTGCGCCGCGTGGTCAGTTTCAGCCCGTGGAATTCCACCTGCAAGCCGGGCTTCGGCAGGGCACCGAGGCGGTTGAAGACGAAGCCGCCCACGGTGTCGATGCCATCGGCTTCCAGGTCGGTCCCGAGCAGTTCATTGATGTCATCGAGACGGGCCGCACCATTCACGAGCAGCCGGCCGGGACCGAGCGCTTCAATGTAGAGTTCGCGATCCTTGCGCGGCACGGCGTCGCTGATGATCTCTTCGACGATGTCCGCCAGCGTCACGATGCCCTCCGTTCCGCCGTGCTCATCCACCACGATGGCGATGGCCTGCGGATGGGTGAGGAAGCTGCGCAGCAGGTCGATCGCCTTCATCGTCTCCGGGACATAGGACGGCGGCACGAGCCGTTCCGTGTAAGGCGCGGCGGGATCGAGCAGGAACGCACCGACATCGAGGATGCCCACGATGTCATCCGGCGTCTCGCCATACACCGGCACGCGGCGGTAGCGGCGCTCGCGCAGCATCGGGATGACCTCATCGTTGGTGAGATCGTCCGGCACGGAGAAGGAATCGACCCGCGGCGTCATGCAATCCTTCGCCGTCTTGTCGCCGAGCTTGATGATCTCGGAGATCATCTCGCTCTCCGTCTCGTGGAACGCGCCTTCTTCGGTGCTGAGTTCGACCAGCGTCTCGAGTTCGTCTTCCGCGAGGAAATGGCCGCCCTGCAGCGCGGCGGGCGTGATTCGTTCCGCGACCGCTTCCGCCCAGCGCTGGAGCTGCCGGGCGACGGGGTCGAAGACGGGCGTGAGTGCGCTCATGACCCGCACGCCGATTTTTGCCACGCGGTAGGGATCACTCAGCGCGATCATCTTCGGCACGAGGTCGCAGAGAAAAACGACGAGGCCGAAGATGAGCAGCGCTGCCGCCCAGAATGGCATCATGCCGCCCGAAAACTGCCGCAGCAGCGCGATGCACCCGATGATCAGCGGCAGGTTCACCAGCGCATCAGCGAGCAGGATCGCGCTGAGCAAGCGGCGGGGATTCTCCATGAGCCGGGCGAGTGCCGTGGCGAAACTGGCGCGGCGCTTCTTCAGCCGCTCGATGTGAAAGGGCTGGAGCGAAAAGAGCGCCGTCTCGATTCCCGAAAAAAGGGCCGAGGCAGCAGCGAGCACCACGAGGATCACGGCGACGAGGGGAAGGAGTCCGTTGGTCATTTCTACCGGGCAGCCGGCCAGGCCGCGGCCTCGAAGTTCAAACGCAGCTTGTAGCGCACAAAGATTCCGGGAATTGGACCGTTTTGGACAGGATTGGTCAAGCGTGGCCTATTCGCCCGCGAAGCAAGGATCTACGCGGCTTCCGGGGTGACGATGCCTGGACTACGGTGGACAGGTTTGGCGCCCGTTTTCGGTCCGGGATCCACTGAGGGATACACACGCGGAGGCTGCGCGAAGATTTTCTCCGGTTTGTCCCTCCGTGCCTGCTGGGTCTTCCGTGACGCGACCTCGCCGTCGCTCCGAGGCCGAATCTCATCGTCATCCTCGCCGACAATCTCGGCTGGGCGGACCTCGGATGTTACGGCAACACTTTCAACGAAACGCCGAACATTGACCGACCCCGATTACGATCCCGCTCGCGCCAGTGAAATGGCCAAGGGCAAAAACGCCGACCAATAAACACCGTCACAGAGCACTCATGTCTTCCCATGCTCTGCGCGTCCCACCCGAAAACCCGCATCCGATGAAATACAGTATCCTCCACTTTCTTGCGGTGATGAGCGCTCTTCACAGAAGCTACCCACCCACCCTGCGAAGAATGTTTCCCCATCTTCTACTCGCCGCCACGCTCATCCTGAGCAGTGCGCTTCACGCCGCGGCAGCGCGCCCGAACATCATCGTCATCATGTCCGACGACGTCGGCTATTCGGACATCGGTTGCTACGGCGGTGAGATTGCGACGCCGACGCTCGACGCACTCGCGCAAGGCGGCGTGCGGTTCACGCAATTCTACAACACCGCACGCTGCTGCCCCACGCGCGCGGCACTGCTCACCGGGCTTTACGCACATCAGGCCGGCATTGGACACATGGTGGATGAGTGGAGCACAAAGGTCGGCGAAGCCTACGCGGGCGATCTCAGCAAACGGGCGGTGACAATTGCCGAGGCGCTCAAGTCCGCGGGTTACGCCACTTACATGACCGGCAAGTGGCATGTGACGAAAAAGACGAAACCCCAAGGCGATGCGGACCGGGAGAACTGGCCCCGTCAGCGCGGCTTCGATCGCTTCTACGGCACGATCCACGGCGCGGGTAGTTTCTTCGATCCGAACACGCTCGCGCGCGACAACGCCTTCATCTCGCCCTACGCGGACCCGGAGTATCAGCCGCGCGAGTTTTACTACACGGACGCGATCAACGACCAGGCCGCGCGTTTCCTCACCGAGCACAAGGCGCGCAATGCGGACCAGCCTTTCTTCCTCTACATGGCCCACACCGCAGCGCACTGGCCGATGCACGCGAAGGACACGGACATCGCCAAATACAAAGGAAAATACGATGCGGGCTACGACACGATCCGCGCGTCGCGCCTCGCGAAGATGAAGCAACTCGGTCTGCTCGATTCGCGCTGGCAGGTGTCGCCGCAGGCGGGTGAATGGAGCAAGGTCGAGAACAAGGAGTGGGAGGCGCGCTGCATGGAAGTGTATGCCGCGATGCTCGACTGCATGGACCAAGGAATCGGCCGGCTGGTCGAGACGCTGAAAATGAACGGCCAGTTCGAGAACACGCTCATCCTTTACCTCCAGGACAATGGCGGCTGCGCGGAAGGCATGGGCCGCAGCGGGCCGTTCAAACCGCGCGCCGATGCGCCGACGATGCCACCGCTCGCAAAGGATTTTCTCCAGCCCGACATGATCCCGAAGCAGACGCGCGACGGTTTCCCCATGAGGCAGGGGGCGGGCGTGATGCCCGGCGGTGCGGACACTTTCATCGGCTACGGCAAGGCGTGGGCGAACGTGAGCAACACGCCCTTCCGCGAATACAAACATTGGGAACACGAAGGCGGCATCAGCACGCCGCTCATCGCCCACTGGCCGGCGGGCATCGCGCGCGAACGCGGCGGGAAACTCGAAGCGCAGCCGGCACATCTCATCGACCTCATGGCAACCTGCGTGGACCTCGCCGGTGCGAAGTATCCTGCGGAGTTTGCAGGGCAGAAGATTCAGCCGATGGAAGGCGTGAGCCTCGCGCCCGCCTTCGCCGGAAAACCGCTCAACCGAGCGCAGCCCATCTTCTGGGAACACGAGGGCAACCGCGCCATCCGCAGCGGCGATTGGAAACTCGTTTCGAAGCATCCTGACGGCTGGGAACTCTATGACCTGGCCGCTGACCGCACGGAGATGCACGACCTCGCCGCGCAGCAGCCCGAGCGCGTAAAGGAAATGTCCGCGCAGTGGGAAGCGTGGGCGCAGCGGGTCGGCGTGCTGCCCTGGCCGCTCGGTGGCGGCGAATACAAGAAGGGCAAAGGCAGGAAAGGGGCCGAATGAGAACGAAACCCATCCAGACAACGGCCCCGCGCTCGACAACGGTTACACGGACGGCGCGGTCGAAAAACTCGTCACCGCCGGACGCAGCCGCGCGCTGAGCGGAAGACCCGCAGACTCGTTGCCCACCTTCTCAAATTCCAAGCCTCTATGAAACTCCGCATCCTCGCTCTCCTGATCCTGATTACCAGCCACTCGTCCACGCTTGCCAAACCCAACATCGTCATCTTTCTCGCCGACGACGCGGGCTGGGGCGACTACGGGCAGTCCGGCAACCAGCAGGTCCGCACTCCGAACATCGACTCCATCGCGCAGGGCGGCGTGTCGCTGGATCGGTTCTATGTGTGCCCGGTGTGCTCGCCGACGCGGGCGGAATTTCTCACCGGGCGCTATCATCCGCGCGGCGGGGTGCGCGGTGTATCCACGGGGCAGGAGCGGCTCGATCTCGGCGAAAGGACGATTGCGGATGCGTTCAAAGCCGCGGGCTATGCGACGGGCGCTTTTGGGAAATGGCACAATGGCAGCCAGTGGCCGTATCATCCGATGGCGCGCGGCTTCGACGAATACTTCGGCCACAGCTCGGGACATTGGGGCGAGTATTTCGACCCGCCGCTGGAGGAAAATGGGCGCATGATTCGCACGCAGGGTTACATCGTCGATGTGTGCACGGATCGCGCGCTGGGCTTCATCGAGAAGAACAAGGCGAAGCCGTTTCTCTGCTACGTGCCATTCACCACGCCGCACTCGCCGTGGGCGGCTCCGGCGAAGGATTGGGAGCGATTCAAAGGCAAGCCGGTCACGCAGACGGCGACCGATCCTGGGAAGGAAAACGCCGATGAAACCCGCTGCGCGCTGGCGATGATCGAGAATCAGGACGCGAACGTGGGCCGGGTGCTCGCGAAGCTGCGCGAGCACAAGCTCGAGGAGAACACGATCGTGCTCTACTTCTCGGACAACGGCCCGAACTCGATGCGCTGGACCGGTGGCATGAAGGGCAAGAAGGGCATGACGGATGAAGGCGGTGTGCGCTCGGTGTGCTACCTCCGCTGGCCGGCAAAACTTCCCGCTGGACACACCGTCACGCAGATCGCAGGCGCGATCGATTTGATGCCCACGCTCACTTCGCTCGCCGGCGTAAAGCGCGTCGGCGACAAGCCCCTCGATGGCCGCGATCTCACTCCGCTGCTGATGAAACAAAAGTCCGACTGGCCGGGGCGCACGATCTTCTCCACGTGGGGGGGAAACGTGAGCGCGCGCACGCAGACGCATCGTCTCGATAGCGCCGGTCAGCTTTACGACATGGTCGCCGATCCCGGGCAGACCACGCCAATCAACGACAAGGAGCCCGCGCTCGCAGCCAGCCTCGCAGAGTCTGTGAAGGCGTGGCGCGAGGAAATGTTTGGCGCCAGCGATGCAGCCAAGCCGAAAGGGCAGGGCGGCAAGAAGGCGCAGGGCGGCGGCAACGCCGTCGATCCGCGCCCGATCCCGGTCGGCTACAGCGAATTTCCCATCACCATGCTGCCGGCGCGCGACGGCGAGCCGCGCGGCGGCGTGAAGCGCAGCGGCAGCGCGCCGAACTGCTCCTACTTTGTGAATTGGATCAGCAAGGACGACAGCATGGTCTGGCTGCTCGATGTCCACACTGCGGGCCGTTACGAAGTCACCGCCGACTACACCTGCAAGGTGCCCGACGTCGGCTCGACTATCGAACTCAGCTTCCAGGATGCGCGCCTCACCGCGAAAGTCGCGCCCGGCTGGGATCCGCCGCTTAACACGAATCAGGACACACTTCCGCGATCGAGTGGCGAGAGCCAGATGAAGGAATTTCACCCGCTGAAGCTCGGCGAGATCACGCTGCCCGCCGGTCAAGGCCCGCTCACGCTCCGCGCGCTGGAGATTCCCGGAAAGTCCGTGATGGATGTGCGTCGCGTGACGCTCACGCTGCTGCCGTAAGCCCTCTCAACCCCAGCCACATTTCGCCATGCTCAAAACGATCCTCACTCTCGTCCTGTCCGCACTCGTCATTCCGCATGCATCATTTGCGGCGCCGCCGAATGTCGTGATCATCCTCGCCGACGATCTCGGTTACTCCGATCTCGGCTGCTACGGCAGCGACATCGCGACACCGCAGCTCGATTCGCTCGCGAAGAACGGCGTGCGCTTCACGCAGTTCTACAATACCGCGCGTTGCTGGCCTTCGCGTGGCGCGCTGATGACTGGCTACTACGCGCAGCAAATCCATCGTGACGGATTGCCGGAACTCGGCGGTGGCGGCCAGGGCGTGCGGCAGCAGTGGGCGCGCTTGCTCCCGGAATATCTCAAGCCCGCGGGCTATCGCACCTATCACAGCGGCAAGTGGCACATCGACGGCAAGGTGCTCGACGGCGGGTTCGACCGATCCCTTGATATGCGGAATCAGGGCAACTATTTCACCTCCGCCGGGAACTCCATCGACGACGTCCCCGTAAAGCCGCCGGCGAATGAGAAAGGCTACTACGCCACCATCGCCACCGCTGACCACGCCATCGAGTGCCTGAAGGACCACGCGGCGAATCACAAGGACAAGCCGTTCCTCCACTACATCGCGTTCATCGCGCCGCACTTCCCGCTGCATGCGCTGCCGGAGGACATCGCGAAGTATCGCGACAAATATCTCGCCGGCTGGGAGGCGATGCGCGACGCGCGCTTTGCGCGGCAGAAGGAAATGGGGATCACGAACACCACGCTCTCCGCGCTGGAGCGCGAAGTCGGCCCGCCTTACGCGTTCCCCGATGCGATCGCCAAGCTTGGCTCTGGCGAAGTGAATCGCCCGCTCCCGTGGAGCGAACTCACCGAGGAACAGCGTCGTTTCCAAGCGACGAAAATGGCGATCCACGCCGCGATGGTGGACCGCATGGATCAGGAAATCGGCCGCATCATCGCGCAACTCAAGGCGATGAACGCTTTTGAAAACACCCTGATCCTTTTCGCCTCCGACAACGGTGCGAGCGCCGAAATCATGGTGCGCAACGGCGGCCATGATCCGCAGGCGGCTCCCGGCAGCGCGGAGACGTATCTCTGTCTCGGTCCCGGCTTTTCCAGCGCGTGCAATACGCCGCATCGCCGTCACAAGACTTGGGTGCACGAGGGCGGCATCAGCACGCCGCTCATCGCGCATTGGCCCGCGGGCATCACCGCGAAAAATGAACTGCGCCACACGCCCGCGCACGTGATCGACATCGTGCCCACCGTGCTCGAACTCGCCGGTATCCAGAAGCCGAAGGAGTGGAAAGGCGAGCCCATCCCCGAGGCACCGGGCAAGAGCCTCGTGCGCGCATTCGCGAAAGACGAAACCATCGCCCGCGACAGCCTCTGGTGGCTGCACGAGGGCAACAAAGCGATCCGCATCGGCGACTGGAAACTCGTCGCCGCGAAAGGCGATCCGTGGGAACTCTACGACCTCAAGACCGACCGCGCCGAACAGCACAACCTCGCCGCCAAGATGCCCGACAAAGTGAAGGAACTCGAGGCAGCATGGCAGCAGCAGACGGACAGCTTCACGGAACTCGCGAAAAAAACCCTCGCCGATCAGCCGAAGGGAAAGGGCGGAAAGGGCAAAGGCAAATCCCAAGATTAGCCCCTCGTCTCGTCCATCCGCGCAATCCAGTCCCAGCAAACATCCACTCCATGAAAACCCTCCTCCTCGCACTCCTCAGCGCAGTTTTTCTCACTGCAAACGTCCGCGCCGAACTCGCCGGATCGAAGCCGAACATCATCCTCATCATAACCGATGACCAGGGTTACGGGCCGGTGGGGCGTCACGGGCATCCTTGGCTGAAGACTCCGAATCTCGATGCGCTCTACGACAAGAGCCTTCGCTTCACACGCTTTCTCGTGAGCCCCACTTGCTCGCCGACGCGCAGCGCGATCATGACGGGGCGGCATGATCTGAAGAACGGGATCACGCACACCATTCTCGAGCGCGAACGCATGACGCTGAATGCCACCATCCTCCCGCAGGTGCTGAAGACGGCGGGCTACACTTCCGCTATTTTCGGCAAGTGGCATCTCGGCGACGAGGAGCCGTATCAGCCGCACATGCGTGGCTTCGATGAGGCCTTCATCCACGGCGCCGGCGGCATCGGGCAGGCCTATCCGTGCTCCTGCGCCGACGCGCCGGAGAACAAATACAACGACCCGGTGATCCGTCACAACGGCAAGTTCGTGAAGACGCACGGCTTCTGCACCGATGTGTTTTTCACCGCGGGCCTCGGCTGGATCCAGGAGCAGAAAAAGAAGGGCCAGCCGTTCTTCGCCTACATCGCGACGAATTCGCCGCACGGGCCGTTCATCGCGCCGGAGAAAAATGCGAAGCGTTTCACCGACCTCGGGTTCGCCAAAGAACAGGCGGGATTTTACGGCATGATCGAGAACATCGACGAGAACATGGGCCGCCTCGCCGCAAAGCTGGAGGAATGGGATCTCTACAAAAATACGGTCGTCATTTTCATGTCGGACAACGGCATGACGGGCGGCGGCTCCGGACAGCCGGGCAAGGAGCTCGCGCCCGGGTATCCGTTCTTCAATGCCAACCAGAGCGGACTGAAAGGATCGACCGACGAAGGCGGCGTGCGCGTGCCGTTTTTCATCCGGTGGGATGGCAAGATCACCCCCGGTCGCGACATCGGCACCATCGCGGCGCACATCGATCTGTTGCCCACTTTTGCCGCGCTCACCGGGGCGGACATGCCGAGGAATCAGGTCGAAGGCCGCAGCCTGCTGCCGCTCATTGAAGGCAAAGCCGAGGGCTGGGCGGACCGCTATCTCTTCACCCACATCGCGCGCTGGCCTACCGGCAGCGAGCCGAACGACTTTCAGTTCGTGAACTACGGCGTGCGGAACCAAAAGTATCGTTTCGTCGGCCCGCGCGGCGCTGGCGGCAGGCAGAACAAGAAGGCCGCGCAGCAACCGGCGCAGGAAACCAAAGGCGCGCTCTACGATCTCGAATCCGATCCGTATCAAAAGACCAACGTCATCGCCGAGCACCCGGAGATCGCCGCAAAAATGAATGCCGCGTACGAAGCATACTGGAAGGAAGCGCGCCCGCTCATGGTCAATGAGACCGCGCCGATGTCTCCCACCAAGCCCTTCCACGAACTCTACGAGAAGCAGCTCAAGTCCGGCGGCATTCCCGATTGGACGCCGCCCGCGCTTTGATCGGGAGCGGGACCAAACCCATGAAACGCTTCCTCACTTTCCTCGCGGCGCTGCTGCTCTCGTCCCGCTATGAATGCACGGCAGCGGACAAGCCGAACATTCTCTTCATCGCCATCGACGATCAGAACGACTGGATCGGCCACCTCGGCGGGCATCCGATGGCGAGGACGCCGAATCTCGACAAGCTCGCCGCGCGCGGCACGACGTTCCTGAACGCGCATTGCAACATGCCGCTGTGCAATCCTTCCCGCACGAGCCTCATGCTCGGGCTGCGTCCGACGACCACCGGCGTGTACGGACTCGCGCCGTGGTTCCGCACGCTGCCGCAATGGAAAGATCGCGTGGCGCTGCCGCAGCACTTTGCCAACAACGGCTATCGCACCGCCGCGACGGGCAAGGTCTATCA
>JANPHH010000197.1:0-2574 GCA_031424375.1 Chthoniobacter sp.
GACGGCCGGAGGGCTCGCATTGCGGTTCCAGTTTGGAACAAAAAGGCCGCTCCGGTTTCCCGGTGCGGCCCTTCCATCGAATCGAGAACGCCTACGCGAATTTCTTCACCGTCTTCCACTGCCGCTCGCGGCCGGATTCGATGATTGCGTCGCAGACGTATTGCGTCTCCAGCGCGTCGCGGAAAGTGGGCGGGCACGGTTTGCCCTCGCCCACGGCTTTGAGGAAGTCAGCGACCTGGTGCGTAAAGCTTTCCGCATAGCCGATCTGCAGGCCGGGCACCCACCAGTTTTTCATGTAGGGCTGATCGCCGTCGGTGACATGAACATTGCGCCAGCCGCGGACGATGCCTTCGTCGCTGTAATCGAAGAATTGCAGGCGATGCAGATCATGGAGGTCCCACTTGATCGAGGCGTTCTCGCCGTTGATTTCGAGCGTGTAAAGGGTCTTGTGGCCGCGGGCGTAGCGGGTGGATTCGAAGAGGGCGAGCGATCCATTCGCGAAGTGCCCGTGGACGATCGCCGCGTCGTCGATCTTCACTTCCTCCACCTTGCCGGTCGCGGTGTGCGTGCGCTGCTTGATGAAGGTCTCGGTCATCGCGCTGATGTCCACGATCGAGCCGTTCAGCCAGATCGCGGTGTCGATGCAATGCGCGAGCAGGTCGCCCGTCACGCCGCTGCCGGCGGCCTTCGCGTCGAGGCGCCAGAGGCCGGCTCCGCCCTGCGGGAGATCGGCGTTGATCGTCCAGTCCTGGAGGAAGTTCGCGCGGTAGTGAAAGATTTTCCCGAGCTTGCCGCTGTCGATGATCTGCTTCGCGAGCGTCACCGCGGGCACGCGGCGGTAGTTGTACCACACAGTGTTCGGCACGCCGGCCTTCTCGATTTCACGGACCATTTCCTCACCCTGCGCGCCGTCGAGCGAGAGCGGCTTTTCGCAGAGCACCATCTTGCCGGCACGCGCCGCGGCAATCGCGACCTCGGCGTGCGAGTCGTTCGGCGTGACGATGTCGATCGCGTCGATGTCCTTGCGCTCGATCAGCTTCCGCCAGTCGGTCTCCGTCGATTCGAAGCCCCAGTTGTCGGCGTAAGCTTTCAGCTTGGTGGCGTCGCGGCCGCATGCGGCCTTGAGCACGGGGACGTAGGGCGTGTCGAAGAACTTCGCCGCATTGTGGTAGCCATTCGCGTGGGTGCGGCCCATGAAGCCGTAGCCGACGATGCCGATGTTGAGTGGTTTTTTAGCCATGTGGATTGAGGGAATCTGGGTGGTTTTTTCGAAGTGGGGCGCGCATTGGAGCAAAGAAGCGATCACAGGGCAACCCCTCGGAGGAGCGAACTCTGCGGAGGGGTGCCCGCGCGTGAGCGGGCGGAATCGGAGGACGGATTTTCAATCCGTCACCGGGGCGCTTTCCGATGCCTGGGAGCTGCCGCGGCGTGGGAGCCGATCAGAGACGGATTGAAAATCCATCCCGCGGTGTCGCCGCGGAATTCCGGCGAACCGTCGTCGCGAACTTTCGCAAAGAACGGCAGCCGGTAACTCCAGTGCGCGGGAGTGAGCGAATTGGGGTGCCCTGCTTTACAAGCGCGCCGCGGCAGCGCGGACTTTCTGCACGGCGGGCAGGAGCAGGCCGAAGCTGCCATCGCCGGGATTCACTTCCACCGCGATCGTGTCGGATGCGGGAAGCGGCACGGCCTGAAAAGGACCAGTGCCGACCTGGCGGAAGCCGATGAGGATCGCGATGATGCCCACGCGGTTGTCCTGCTCGATGTACGGGAGGGCGTTTGTGGTGGGGTTGAAGCGAGCGAAGGTGACCGTGTTGGAGGTGCCGTCGCTGATCTGCTGGGTGTCGGTGAAGATGATGTCATTGCCGCCGGTCTGGTTGGGTTTGCTGGCGTAAACGACGAGCTGGAGGAAGCGCTTTTCGCCGGTCTTCAGCACCGCACGCGTGAGCTGGAGATGGGTGACATCGAGGTTGTAGGCCTTGCCCATCCGGGTGGGGCGAAAGACGAGGACTTCGTTGTTCGAGAGCTTCAGCGCGCTACTGAGGCTGGGCGGTGTGGGATTCACACGCTGGGCGTGAGCCGAGGATGCAGCGGTCGCGAAGGCGAGGAGGGAACAGAGGAGGTGGAGCGTTTTCATAGTGAGTGAGATGAGCTGAGGGTTCCGGCGGGTCTGGTGGAAAAAATCTGCGCCCGCCGTGGTGGGTGGGCAAGCTCCGGAAAGCGCCGATTTCACCACGAAAAAATGCGACCCCCGCCGCAGCGGGAAGCCATGGCGAGGGTCGTTGAGAGCAGTCGGCGGGGCACGGCCCTTGGCCGTTGCGGCTTACCAGCCGTGCGCGGCGCGGACCTTGAGCATGACGTCGAGGATCGCGTTCCAGGTCTGCGGCTGTTCGAGCTTGGCGTTCGGGAACATGCAGCCGTCCCAGCAGATGTGCTGGATACCGCGGGCGGCAGCGTCTTTCAGCCAGTAGCCGGAGCACTTCACGATATCGAGCTTGCCCGCGGGATCGTCGGCTGGGCAGTGCTTGCCCGTCTTGTCGTGCGAGCCGGCGCCGTGGACGTGGCCGTCGTTCTGCG
>JANPHH010000198.1:0-1528 GCA_031424375.1 Chthoniobacter sp.
CCACCGGCGCAGCTTCCGCTTTACCGATTCGATCATGCCACTTTGCGCGGGATTCATCAGCAGTTCCCCCTGCGCGACGACCAATTCAGGACTGTAGATCTCGACGAGATGATCGCCCGCCTTCACCTCGACGCCGGTGTAATCAATAAAAAGCTTCTCGATATAACCATCCACGCGCGCAGTGATCGTCGAGAGCGCCGACTCGTTGTATTGCACCTTGCCGACCGCGCGGATTTCGCGGCTCAGCTTGCGGCGCTCGACGGGCGCGGTCTCCACGCTGGCCATCGCGCGGGCGTGCTCGGAGAGCGTGAGCATGGACTCGTCCGCCTCGAAGACCGGCACCATGTCCATCCCCATGCTGTCCTTGCGCGGCGTCGGGCTGATTTCGCCCGGGGTCATCGTGGACCGGTAGTATTTCACCGCTCCGGCGGGGCGCTTTCCGCCCGGCGTGGCATTCGTAAGCGACGCTGCCGGAGCGGGTGGATCGCTGAAAAACAACTGACTCGCGATGACCGCGAGCGTGGCGAGAATCACCAGCACGATTCCCATGCGGACGAATCGTTTCATAGCGGGGAGATCTCTTCGGCGACCACCGTCAGTTGTCCGTTCCGCAGGCTCGCCGCAGCATTCTTGAGCACGAAGCTGAGAAACTCAGTGCCGACACGCAGCGTGATCTGCGTTGTTTGGGTCAGATTAAGATAACTCTCCTCCTGCGGATTGATCGCAATCACGCCGTCCGTCGTCCGTAGCTCCACGCTCCCCGCCTGACCGGAGAACACGCTCCCTCTCGGCGTGCTTAACTCGACCATCACTTCCTTCAGATTGCGGAACATTGGGGAGAACCGGAGGAGTCGCCCGGCGCGGTGGGCACCGGGCGACTCCGACCGGAATATCGATTCCGGAGGCTGCCGGCTACTTGTGAGCCGCGCAGACCCGCGCCGTCATTTTCTTGCCGGTCTTCGTATCCACACAGTCGAGTAAGGCGAGCCGTGGGCCCTTGCCGCCGCCGGCGTCACGATAGGTGACCGTCATCTTGCAAACCGGGCAGGTATGGCTCATCGAATGGTCCTTCCCCACTTTGGAGATCGTGATCGTTCCGCAGTGCGGACATTCGTGCGCGACCTCGGTGCCGGGTTGGAGTGCGCTGAGTTCGACAGTCGATCTCAGTGGCTTGAAGACCTGACTGTCAGCGAGTGCCGCCAGGTTCATCGCCGCGAGGGCTGCGCCGAGGAGGAGAGTTAGTTTCAGTGATTTCATGTTCTTCTTTTGATTTGTGGTTTGTTTGGTGGAGCAGGGTCAGTCCCACTCACACGCGTAGCCTCGGTGCTCAGGCCGGAGGGCGCTACGCATCTACTCGGAAAGACTGAGCATTTCTTGTGGTGCCGGCCGGCCCACAAAAGCGCCCACTCGCGCGAAATCAGACCACGGAACTGCTCACAATGGTGGCCCGCCGGTATTCGCTCGGAGCCTGGCCGGCGACCTTCTTAAAGGCGCGGTTGAACTGCGAGAGCGATTGGAAGCCGACATC
>JANPHH010000199.1:0-9051 GCA_031424375.1 Chthoniobacter sp.
GCCCAGGTGACGAACTTCATGAATGCCTTCACGATGCAGTCGCTCAGCTCGTCATCTTTGAGTCCCCTTCGTTTCAGTTCCTTCTGCACTTCATCGTAATCAGCCAAGACAAGCCGGGAATACTGGCCCAACTCGGCACCCCTGTCCGTGATCCGCCCGAAGGATTCGGTGATCTCAGTGTCGAGCGATGGTGGGATAGTCTTCTGCAATGCCGTAGTTTCCGTTACGGTGCTGACGGTCGCGGCCTCGATACTGTGCAGCTCGGCGCGCAAGGCCGCGTTGTTCTCCATCAGGGTTCTCGCTTCGTTTTCTGCAACCTCGGCGGCGCGATCATCGCGCGGTGGTGCTGGAGCAAGCGCGGCACGCTGCGTGGCAATGGCCGCTTGCAGCGCGGTGTTTTCGCCGCTGCCGTGACGCAGCCAAAGTGCGGTGACGATCACAAGCACTGGCAGCGGAAAGTAGAGCAAGTGCTTCTTCATGATGGCTTGGCCGCGCGTGGCTGCGGCGTGGCTTTTGCATCATCGCCACGGACGATGATATCTACGTCCGCAATACCATCCAGTAATCCCTCGGAGTATTCGAACATGGGATGGTCGCGAGCTTCCGGGGGGAGCAGCGCCTTCACATGTTTCTCCATTTCTGCACTGGCCGCCGCGCGTCGTGCGATCCAGGACTCGGCGTTTACCTTGGGACGCAGCGAGTAGATAAGACCGTCGTTCTTGAGTTGGTCGAAGTCAGCCACAAGAGCACTCTCAATCCGCGGACGGAGAACGGCGGGCAGCTTGATGGCTTCCTCCAAAGCGATGGCGAAAAAATGCGCAGCATCCGGCGGGCGATTCTCGAGCTTGAGGACGATTTTTTGCAAGGGCATGAGACCCATGAGGTCAGCCCCCATTTTCAGCGATAACTCAGCCTCTTTGGCCGTTCGCTCGCTGGCATTCAGTTTCTCCAATGCGACCGCCGCCTCCATCATCGGAATCAACTTCTTCATCATCGAGCGGGCGAGGTCTTCGATCTTGCCGTAGGAAACGACGACTTCCTCTTCCAATCGCTTCACCTTCGTCTGTGTTTCGGCCAGCGAGGTCTGCGCATCACCTTGCGCACGGCGCGCGAGTTCGAGACGCGCATTCAAAGCAGCAGCCTCGGCGTGAAGGGCCGAGTGATCGCGCACGATGGGCGGTGCGACTGCTGCAGGCCGGGGCTGCTGCTGTAGTGCGATGAGTTCGTTGCGCAATTCGGAGTTTGCGTGGGATTGCCACGCGATGGGGACGGCGGCGGCGAGAGTGATAACGGCGGCGATCTTGACGGCGGAGTGGGCCATGAGCGTGCTGAGGGTCAGTGAAAATGGAACGGTCGTGGCGGCCGTCGCGGCCACGACTACGGCAGGTGTGCCGACTTGCACCGCTGCCGCGCCTGCGAGTAGTGCCGCCGCTGAACCGCCAAACCCACGCCGTCGGAACTGTGCGCCGAGGTTTTCCAACCCGCGTGAAACGCGCTTCCTCGCGGCGGCTTCAGTCACACCGAGCGCCGCCGCCATTTCGGGATACGAGCGATCCTGAAGATAGTGCATGACGACGGCCTCGCGCTCCGGTTCGCGCAGCGCGGCCAGCGCATCCTCGATCACCGGCCACGCGTCGCTGTCGCGGGCGGCTGCGCTTTCCACGGTCGTCTGCTCGTGCCTGCGCTTCCGCGCCATCTCGCCACGGACGGCGCGCAGCGCGACATGGCGTGAGGCGTGGTGCAGCCAACCGGCGAGACTCGCCCGTCCAGTGATCAACCACGCCTTCTGCGCCAGCGTGGCGAAGACCTGCTGCGCCACATCGCGCGCCAGCTCCGCATCGCCCGTGACCCGCGCCGCCGTGCCGATGACGAGCCGCTCGTGCGTCCGCACCAATGCCGCAAACGCGCCTTCATCGCCCGCCTGCATGTAGCGGGAAAGGAGATCGGCATCGGTGGGCGGGCTGGCGTGCATCGTCACTAGTGGTCTCCCATCAGACGGCGGTTTTGTGACGGGGAAGTTTGATTCATGGCGTGGCGTTCGGAGTTGTTCGCCACACGACGTTGGATTTGCGGAACGACATCACGGCTTTGGCAAACTCTGCTCAAGCTGTGCGCGCCGTCGCGCGGCGCTTTCCGCAAACAATTCAACTTTGCGCGCGAGCTTCAGCGCCTCGTTTTCCTTGTGGGCTTCGGACGGGAAGGACTTCGAGGGCAGCAAGTCCCGTTCGGCTTTCGCCGCCTGCAAATCAGCGAGCGCCTTCTCCAACGGCCACTGCGAGGGCGTGTTCACACGCTCCCCCTGCTCTGACAGCCGCGCAGCCACCTCTTCCACGAGGGGCGCACATTGCTTTGCGAGTTCCGGATTGGCCTGTTCGATCTGCTTGGACAAGGCGAGCGTGGCCGCATCGTCGCGAAGATCGGAATTGATGCGGTCCACATCGATGAAGAGACCCAAGTCGCCGCGGCCCGCAGCCAGCTCATGCGACTTCTGGTCCCGGATTTCGATCAACGCCTGCTTCGCCATAGGAAAGCGATGTGCGAGTTCGGCCCAGTCCGCCAGCCAGAAGGACATACGGGGGCCGAAGAGGCTCGGCGCAATTTCCAACGCGTGGTGGTGAAGCCACAAGTGCCGCTGCAAGGCTTCCTCGTAACGCCCCAGTTCCTGCAAGGCTTTCGCGTCGGCGGAAATTTTCCGCACCTCCTCCGTTGAAATCGGTGCCGGCGAAGGTGACCACGGTTCAGCAATGGCGGCGGCAGGCGTAGCCTTCTTCTCTTCTGCGCTCGTGGGCACGTCGGGCGCAGCCGCTCCCGGCGATGGGCGCCAAAAGACGCTGATGACTTTGCCGACCACAGCCTCTCGCTGGACCTCTGAGTTGAGTTTGCTGTTCTTCTGCAATGTCAGCATGGTCGGTCCCACCTGCGTCACGCGGGCGACCCATACTTTGTCTTCGTGCCGATAAGCCACGATGTCGCCGGGCGCATAAGTGGAGGTCAGTTTCCATACGAGGATGCGGCTGCTCTTTGTGATTTCGGGCGACATCGAATTGTTTGGCACGACGAACGGGTGAATGACGAAGGTGCGGAGCAATAGGATCACTGCGATGGCCGGCACGAGGGAGCGCCCCAACCCGCGTTTCCAGCCGGTGACACGCGGGCTCGAAGTTCTGCTGATGTTCTTTGAAAGCATCCAAAGAAAGGCCCCACCCGCCATGAGCACGATGGTGGCGAGCGCGGTAGGAAGCACGATGTCTGAAGCATTTTGGCCAGTCCGATAGAGCCGCGCCTCTGAAAGGCGATACAGCCACAGTCCCCCAAACACGGCCAAGCAAAGTCCAATGACCCACACATCCCAGCCCTGCCAGCGGGGCTGCGGGGCTGGATTAATGTCAGGCTCTGCGCCACCTGTCGGCAACGGTGTGCTCGATTTTCGGCGATGGGCCATTTCCACGATGGAGGCAACGCCCATCAATCCGAAGAAACCCGAGAATCCGAAGAACCCGAGACACCAGCGCAATCCATCGATTCCCGACAATCCGACAAACCCCAGGAAACCGAGGAAGCCGAGCGCAGAGAGGTTCGCGAGCTTGAAAGCCAGCGGTGAGGTGAAAATGATGCCGAAGAAGGCCCCGACGACGTAGCCCCAACCCGTCGTCGGCGGCTTCCACGCGGAAGGCGACGCAGCGCCCACCGGATGAGCCGCGTCGTGCATTGCGTCCGTCGCCGCCACCACCTGCGTCCGCATCTCGCCCGCCGTCTGGTAACGGAACTCGGGCTTCGCCTCCAGTGCGCGCAGGACGATTTCGTCGAGGCGCACATCGATCTGCACTTTGTGCGAAGGTGGGTGGAGTTTGTCGGCGGGGAGTTCGCCGGTGAGCAGTTCGTAGAGCACAACGCCGAGCGAGTAGATGTCCGCGCGATGGTCGGTGGCGCGATGCGCCTTCTGCTCCGGAGCCATGTATTGCGGCGTGCCGGCGGGCTGGCTTTCGGCGAGGCCGACATCCGCGCCGTTGGCATGCAGCATCTTCGCGATGCCAAAGTCCGCGATCTTTACCCGGCCATCTTTATCCAGCAGCAGATTCTCCGGCTTAATGTCGCGATGCACGATCCCGTGTTCGTGCGCGTATTGCAGCGCCTCGCACACCGGCGGCACCACCGCGAGCGCCTGCTCCGGCGTGAAGCGGCCCGCCTTCATCGCCTGCCGCAGATTCACGCCATCGACGAACTCCATGAGCAGGAAGTAGAAGCCGCCCGCCTGGCCGAAATCGTAAATGGTCACGATGTTCGGATGATTGAGCGCGGCGAGCGCCTTTGCCTCCTGCGCGAATCGCTCGGCAAACTTTCCATCGCTCACCCGCTCGGGCGCGAGCAGCTTCAACGCGACGAACCGCCCGAGCGATTTCTGCTGCGCCCTGTAAACAACCCCCATCCCGCCACGCCCAAGACACTCGATGATTTCGAGCTGAGGGAAGTGCGGCGCGAGTTCGCCCGGAGTCGGGGAAGGCAGTCGGGCGGTTCCGCCGCCGCCGTCGGTGAATGCCGTGTCGGCGCCGAAGTTCAGCGCGGCGACGCAACGCGGGCACAGACCTTCCGGCGCCGCGGTGGCGACCGGTGCGCCGCAGTTTGCGCACGTCCTGGAGGATGAAGTGGATTCGCTCATGGCATTGGAGTTTCAACCCTCACCATACGGACCCGCGCCGACCCGTTACCGACGTTGCGACGATTTTTCATGCGCGGGCCAGCACCGACACCAGATGCCGCAGTTCCTCGTCCACGCCTTCCTGCTGCGCCACGGTCTGCGCGACTTCGCTGCGGAAGAGTTCGCGGAAACGTTTGCGCAGGCGATGCACCGCGACGCGCGCGGCCCCCGGCGATGCGCCGATGCCCGCAGCCATCTCGTCATAGCGGAGTCCGTCCCGATGCGTGCTGAGCGCGATTTTCAGCACCTCGAAATCCTGCTCCCGCCCCGCTGTGCGGAATTCCTCCCGGAGCGCCTGCATCACCGTGGCGAGCACAGTCATGGCCCACTGCAACTCGAACGCTTCATCCGCCGGCAAGTGCGGCGCCTCCTGCGCGAAGCGGGTCTCGGCACCCGGGAAATCCCACGAGACCTGCGTGCATCCGCCACCGCGCTGCAATGCGGCGGCCTTGTCCCGTTCCTTGGCCAGAAACCGTTTGAACGCCATCTGGAGAAACGCGCGGAACGGCCCGAGTTCGCGTCGAACCGCCTGGAGATAGTCCTTTTCCAAAAGCCGCGCGAAGAAGGCCTGCGTCACATCCTCCGCATCGTGTGCCGAGTAACCGCGCCGCCGCGCATAGCCGTAGAGCGAGGGCCAGTAAGTCTGGCACAAATGCTCCAGCGCGGTCGCAGCATCCCCGGCCACCCCGTCGCGCGCCGCGAGCACCACGGACCATCGGGTCGTGGCAAAGAGCGGCGTGCTTTCGGGGGTTGCGGAGGTCGGCATCGGCGGGCGGTGTCTCCAGTGAGAATACGCACAGCGATGCGCGCGTTACAGCAAAGGCGATGGCCTTTGCCTCCGTAAGTTTTGGATGAGGACGCCGCCGATGCGTTTACGAACCGCGGCTTTCTCCGATCTTTCTGAAGAGCCAGGCGCGAGCGTAGCGCCAATCGCGGATGGCAGTTGGCTCCGAAATGCCGAGCACGGCGGCGGCTTCATCGATCGAGAGGCCGGCGAAGTAACGCAGCTTCACCAGTTCCGCTTTGCGCGCGTCGTGTGCAGCGAGGGCGTCGAGCGCTTCGTGGACGGCGAGGAGTTCGTCGTCCTTCGGCGTCGGTGCGGCGATTTCGATTTCGTCCGCGTCCACGTGCTCGGCGCCGGCGCCGTTCTTTGCCGCGAGTTTGCGGCGGGCGCGGTCGATGAGGATGCGGCGCATGGCCTCGGCGGCGGCGCCGAAAAAGTGCGCGCGGTTTTCAAAGCGCTGCTCGCCGAGACGCAGCCACGCTTCGTGGACGAGTGCGGTGGGCTGGAGGGTGTGGCCTGGCTGCTCGCGGGCCATCTTCGCGCGGGCGAGTTGGCGCAATTCGGCATAGACCTGCGTGAGCAGAGCACGGGCAGCGTTGGGTTCGCCGCGATGCACGGCGTCGAGGAGCAGCGTCACATCGGGCACGGTCGAGTGCTACCGGTCGCAGACTCCATTGGCGAAGTGAAAGTCGGCCGGCGTTACGGCGTCTTTTGCTTCTTCGCGTCGTACTCCTCCCAAAACTCCG
This sequence comes from Chthoniobacter sp., assembly GCA_031424375.1. Taxonomy (GTDB): domain Bacteria; phylum Verrucomicrobiota; class Verrucomicrobiia; order Chthoniobacterales; family Chthoniobacteraceae; genus Chthoniobacter. Next base: position 6,227 of record JANPHH010000199.1, read on the forward strand.
CGGCGGTCTGTTTGGGGCGGAATCCGTCTTTCGTATCCTCCTTGAAGCTGAGGCGTTCGAGCTTGGCGAGGGCGCGGAGGAACTCGATATCCTTCGCGCCGGGTGGCAGCGTCAGGGCCGTCAGGGCTTGGCAATCCGCGAGCGGCGAGAGGTCGGTAAGCGCGCGGCAATTGATCAGCCAGAGCGTGATCAGCGGCATTCCGCGCAGCGGCGAGAGGTCGGTCACTTTGGTGCCCCGCAGACTCAGCACTTCGATCGGCATCCCCTCAAGCGGACTCAGATCGGTGACCCGGCTGTTGGCGAGCGCCAGATTCTTGAGCGGCATTCCGCGCAGCGGCGTTAGGTCCGCGATGGCCGTCCCCGAGATGCTCAGCTCGCTGATCGGAGTCCCCTGCAGGATCGTGAGATCGCTGATCGTGGAACCATCGAGGTTCACCTGCCAGGTGCCGTCGGGCAGTTCTTTGGCGCTCTTGATTGCAGCTCCCGAGGTGCGCAGCGCCCGCAACCAGCCATTGGCATCATATTTTTTCCAATACTGCTCCGCGGTGGTGTCGGGGAGCATGGGTTGCAGGCCGGTGAGCGTGACGCCAAGCCGCTGGAGGTTGGGCAGCTTGCGGAGCATCTCGATGTTCGCGGCTCCCGGCGGAATGATGAGATGCTCCAAAGTCGGAATCTCCGCGAGGGGGGCGACATCGGTCAGCTCTTTGCAATTCTCAAGAAAGAGCGCCTTGAGCGGCAGACGCACGAGCGGGGAAAGGTCGCGGACTTTTGTCCCCATGAGAAACATCCGCTCGAGCGGCATCCCGCGGAGCGGAGTGAGATCGCTGACGGGATTGCCGGGAATGTTGAGCAGCGTGAGCGGCATGCCTTGCAGCGGCGTCAGGTCGGAAACCTCGCCGCCGATGAGCAGGATTTCGCTGATCGGTGCGCCTTTGATGATGGAAAGGTCATTGATGGACTGTTTATGCATCTCCAGTGCGTAGGAACCGGAGGCCAGCCGGGTGATCCAGAAATTGAATCCGCTTTTGCGCAGGGCCGGTAGGAACGTCTGCTCGACGTCCCAGCTCTGCCAAAAGATCTCGCTCGCGGGCGTGGCGGTATAGTCTCCCGTTTTCGCGGGTCCGAATCGATACACCCCAGCCGTGGTGTAACCCATGCCGCTCCGGTATTCGCTTCCGAGTTGCCGCAGCTTGGGCAGCCGGCGGAGTGAGCCGATGGCTTCGTAGTCGGCGTCGGGCAGGGTGCGATACCCCCGGGGGAGCACGAGGAGTTCGAGAGTCTGAAGGTCGGCGATCGCCGCGAAATTGCGCACCTCGTCGCAGTAGAGGAGCACGAGTTGTTTGAGCGGCTTCCCCCGCAGGATGGACAGGTCCGTGATGCGATTGCGGTAGAAGTAACACGTCTCCAGCGGAAGCTGCGCGAGCGGCGAAAAATCCAGCACCGGCGCGTCGCCCACGTCGAGGCTCTTGATCGGCATGCCGATGAGCGGCGAAAGGTCCGCCACGCGCGTCTGGCGGAGATTCATTTCCTCCAAGGGCATCTTTCGGATCGGCGTCAGATCGCTGATGTCGCAACCCTGGAACCTGAGACTCTTCAGTCGCAGCGCGCTCAGCGCGGCAAGGTCGGTCACTCGGCTCTCGGAGAGGTCCAGCTTCTCCAGCGAGTGCATCTCGCGCAGCGGTGCGAGATCCGCCACGCCCGTCGCGCTGATGTTCAGCTCGATCAGATCGAGCCCGCGCAAGGAGGAGAGATCGGCGAGGTCGAGACCGGACAGGTTCAATTCCGCCAGAGGCGCACCGGCGAGCGGCGAGAGATCGGTGACTTTGGTGTCACTGAGATCGAGCGCGAGCCGGCCGTCGGTGCGGACGGTCAGGCGATCCTTGAGCGGCCTCTCGGCAGAAACCGGGAGGTCCTTGAGCCGCGCGAGCCAGTATTCGACGAGCAGCTTCTTCTCCTCGCCGAGCAGCCGCGCCACGGGCATCAGCTCCGCCGCGGGCCGCTGCTGCTTCTGCATCGCGCCATGGAGCTTCGCCAGGCTCTCCCGCGTGAGCTTGCCTTGTTCGGAAAGCGGCGCGGCGAGCAGTTCGTCGCAGAGCTTCGCCGACGCCTCGGCCCGCGCGAGGCCGGGCTTCACGCGCAAGGCTTCGCGATAAATCGCCGCAGCCTCGGCGAGCTTGAGCTGGCATTGGAGCAGGTCGGCTTTCGCCACGATAAACTCCGCCGCATCGGGCCGCAGCTTGATCGCGTAGTCGAGCTTCGCGATGGCATCGTCGAACTGCTCCCTCGCCGCGAGCGAGCGCGCCTGATCCGCAAAAGCCGGCGCCGACGCGCGCAGTTCCTCGAATGCGGCTACGGCGCGATGTTCCGCCGACTTGGCCCGCGCCGCCTCGCGCTCCGCCCGCACCGCCTGCCACACGCTGGCCGCGATGCCGATGACGAGCGATGCCGCGATGGCCGCACCCGCGGCGAAGGCCAGCTTGTTGCGCCGGATGAGCTTGCCCAGCAGATAGGCCGTGGTCGGTGGACGCGCGATGACGACTTCATTCGCAAGGTGCCGCTGAAGATCGAGCGCGAGGCCGTTGGCTGTGTCGTAGCGGCGGCCGCGATCCTTTTCGAGGCACTTCATCACGATCCAATCAATGTCGCCGCGCAGGGTGCCGGCGAGTTTCGTGGGCTCGGTGTTCCGGCGCTGGCCGGCGGTCGTCATCTCCGCGGCGGCGAGCGTCTTCATCCGCATCGAAGGCCGCGGCGGGTCCACCTCGCGGATGATGCGCCGGATTTCATCCAGCCCGACGCGCGCGAGCGTGTCCTGCTCGATGGGCGTG